>JARLIU010000027.1 GCA_031291595.1 Ancalomicrobiaceae bacterium
ACTGATGGCCAAGCTGGTGAAATCGCGCGAGGATTCGGTCAAGCTCTACGAGCAGGGCGGCCGGCCGGAGCTGGCTGCCGCCGAGCGCGCCGAGATTGCCGTCATCCGCGAGTTCATGCCGAAACAGATGGAGGCTGAAGAGACCGAGGCTGCCGTCAGGGCCGTCGTCGCCGAATTGGGCGCCGCCGGCATGAAGGACATGGGCCGTGTCATCGCGGGCTTGAAGGAGCGCTACGCCGGCCGCATGGATTTCGGCAAGGCAAGTGCCGTGGTGAAGGCGGTGTTGGCAGCGGGGTAATTGCGGATCCGGTTGTCTTGGCAATGCAAAGTAAGACTTCGTCATTGCGAGCGGAGCGAAGCAATCCAGATAAACCCGAAAATTCGTTATTTGACTTCTGGATTGCTTCGCTTCGCTCGCAATGACGGCGGTGATGACTGCGTAACCGGTTCCGCACGATAGAGCCCCGCCGTCTACTCCGCCGCCTCCGACTTGCGCTTCTGCCGCCGCTTCAGCGTGTGAGCCATGTAGGAGCGTAAGACCGCGTTGATGCGCTTCTGGTACCCCGGTCCGCCGTCCTTGAAGAAGGACAAGACGTCGTCGTCGAGTCGGATCGAGATCGGCGTCTTGCCGCCGGGGATGACGAGGACTGCCTCGGACCAGTCGGCGTCGAGGTCAAATTGCCAATCGGGATCGGCCCGCATCGCCGCTTCGATGTCGGCGTCGGTCAGAGCATCGACGCGTGCCCAGTCGGTCTGACCCTTCAGTTCGCCCGACTCGATCTTCCTACGGATCTCCTCGGCCGTGTATCTCACGATACGCTCGTTCTTCATTCTTCCTCGCTCTCCGCGTCGAAATGATCCGGACCACAGTGCCTCGCATCGTGTAGATCACGGCAAAACACAATTCCCCGATCATGCCGGTTGCCTGGCGGCGGGGTTCCTTCTCGAATTTCAGCGCGAAATCCAGGTGCGGCGAATAGAAAATCGGCAGGATATCTTCGAAGTCGATGCCGTGTTTGGCGATATTTGACTGCCGCTTGTTTTCATCCCACTCGAAGCCGGAGGCATCGAGATCATTCTCATCTTGGTTACTCATGTGGTCTCCTCGCGGAGCCACGCCTGCTATCCGGCGCGTCCGACGGTGCGTGTGGTGTCATTCATCTGATTTCATCCTCTTTGGTGCGCACCATCGCGCGGTGAATTTGTATATACGATCGCCCATACATCGTCAATCCCGGCGACTGATCCACAGTCTCGCCTGTCATTCGCCGCCATGCCGGCTATACTCCCCCCATGAAATTCCCGCCCAACCTGCTCGATGAGATCCGTGCCCGCCTGTCCGTCTCCGAGGTGGTGGGACGGCGCGTGCGGCTGCGCCGGCAGGGCCGCGAGTTCGCCGGGCTGTCGCCGTTCAATCCGGAGAAGACGCCGAGCTTTTTTGTCAACGATCAGAAGGGGTTCTATCACTGCTTCTCGTCGGGCAAGCACGGCGACATCTTCCGCTTCCTGATGGAGACCGAAGGCTTGTCGTTCCCCGAAGCGGTGGAGCGGCTGGCCGGCGAGGCGGGCGTCACGCTGCCGAAACCCGACATTCGCGAGGAGGCCCGCGAACGGGAACGCGCGACGATCGTCGACATCTGTGAGATGGCGGCGGCGTTCTTCCAGGATTGCCTGAAGCTCACCGAGGGCCAGGCGGCGCGCGCCTATGCCGAGCGCCGGCGCTTGAGCCGCGACACCATCCGCGAGTTCCGCATCGGCTATGCGCCCGGCAGCCGCGATGCGCTGAAGCGGCATCTCGTCGGCAAAGGCGTCGAGGAGCCGGCGATGGTCGAGGCCGGGCTTTTGATCCAGCCCGACGACGGCCGGCCGGCGTACGACCGCTTCCGCAACCGGCTGATGATCCCGATTGAGGACGAACGCGGCCGGGTCGTGGCGTTCGGCGGACGGGCGCTCAATCCGGACGACCAGCCGAAGTACCTGAATTCGCCGGAAACCGAACTGTTCCACAAGGGCTCGATGCTGTTCAACGCGCATCGGGCTCGCGCCGCCGCGCATGATGCCGGCTCGGTCACCGTGGTCGAAGGTTATCTCGATGCCATCGCCGTCTATCAGGCGGGGGTGAAATCGGTGGTGGCGGCGCTCGGAACGGCCTTCACCGAAGATCACATGATCAAGCTCTGGCGCTACGCGGCCGAACCCACCATCTGTTTCGACGGCGACAAGGCCGGCATCCGCGCCGCCAACCGGGCGATCGACCGCATCCTGCCCTTACTGAAATCCGGCTATTCCTTCAACTTCGCCTTCCTGCCCGACGGCAAGGACCCGGATGAGCTGATTCAGTCCGGCGGCAAGGAGGCGTTTCTCGCCGAGATTGCCCGCGCCGTGCCGCTCGCCGAGGTGTTGTGGGCGCGCGAGACGGGCGAGGCTTCGCTCGATACGCCGGAGCGCAAGGCGGCGTTGGAAAAGCGCCTCGAGGATCTGACCGGCGAGATCAAGGACGGCCGCGTGCAGCGTATCTACCGGCTGCGCTATCGATTGCGCCTGTCCAATCTGTTTTGGGAAAGCGAGCGTGGTCCGAAGACCGGCCGGGCGGGCGGCAGGACATCGAAGCAATACGAGGCGCTGCTCGGCGACTTCAAACTGGCGAGCCCGCGGTTGGCAATCGAACGCATCTTGCTGGGGCTCACTGTCGAATATCCGGAATTGCTCGACAAATATTACGAGCACCTCCTCGAACAGGTCGTCTTCCTGCCAGACGCGCACCACAAATTCCTGCGCGAACTCTATCGCATCGTCATCGAAGCCGAGGGCGGTCCCGTCGCCGACATCTACGAGGAGATCGACCCTGGATACTACATGGTCTACGACGAAGTCTACGGCATCGAACGGGTGAAGGACGGCCGCTATGCCTTTGCCTGGGGGCATAAGCTGCGCGAACGCGTGCCGGTGCTGGTGTTCAAGCCGCCGATGGAGTTCATCGAGGATTACTTCGTCCAGCACGTCGACTGGCTGCTGTTGGGGCAGACGGAGGTCGAACTCGACCAGGAATTCACCACCATTAGCGATGACATCTCGGAAACCGAGCAGTCGCGGTTGATCACCCTGAAGATCGAACTGATGCGCCGGCACGAGGAATACATCCGCCGCGATGCCGAACTGGCCGATCGCGCCCGCGCCATCCGCCAGTCCTATGGGCTGGAAGCCGTGGTCCGAGATTGGCGGCAATTCTTCGTCGTCTATCGCGGCGGCGCGGCGACGGCGGAGGAGACGGCGCTCGAGGCGGAGGCTCCTGCCGAGGCGCCGGAGGGCTGATTCGCCGGTTGCGGCGATCGACCGATCGCGTCGGCAAACCTCCGGCGACATGGCTCCCGCCGAGCGCCGTGCGGCAGACGCCGGCCGTCGCGGGATTGCCGGCGAACCATCTGTGGATGGAGAATCCTCGGGGCTTGATGCGAATCACTCTTGCGGTTTTTGATTCGCTCATTAGATAACCTCCCTCTGGCTGCCCTGCCCCAACAGCGCAGGCGGTTGGGCATTGGCCTGCGGGCAGACAAGGAAAGGGACGAAGCCTGGCTGCAGAGCAGGGTTAAGTCCCGGTTAAGTCTCGTGTGTTGAATTGAATCCCTGTTGCGGCGGTGCGGCTGCGGGTCAGTGGTTCGACAGGACACATGTGTCCGTTGCCGGCCGATGCAACGATCGCGGGTGATAAGCGCCCGACAGCGTGGATCGGCGGGTTCGACGGATCGAAGGGCGGTCGGCGATCGGGGAGTCCTTAGTCGTGCCTCGATTGACACTGTTTCAGTCCGGCGGTCGCAGGACCGATCGGGACGCCATCAGGGATCAAGCAGGTCGAATGACGATCGAGACGACAGCGACAGGCGCATCCATTTGGCGCCGCCGCCGCGATCCCCCGCCCAAAGACAGGCGGCGCGGGTAAGGCAAAGCCTCGCCCCGCGAACCCATCGATTGAGTCCCTAGCTGCCGCCCACACCCAGACTGCGGCACTAGCGGCAGGCCCCGACGGAAGTCACATCATTCAGGAGGCAAGGTTCATGGCGACCAAGGCTGCCGAGCAGGAAGAAGTCGAAGTCCAATCCGCCGAAACGCAGGACGGGCCGCTTCTCGATCTCTCGGATGCCGCTGTCAAGCGGATGATCAAACTCGCCAAGAAGCGCGGCTTCGTCACCTACGACGAACTGAACGAAGTGCTTCCGTCCGACCAGAATTCGTCCGATCAGATCGAGGACATCTACGCGATGCTCAACGAAATGGGCATCAACGTGGTGGAAACCGACGAGAGCGAGGAGAATCAGGAGAACGCCGAGCCTGCGGGCGCCGAGGAAGAGGTCGAAGGCGGCGATCTGGTCGAGGCGACCACGACCGCACCGGTCAAGTCGTCGAGCGCGCGCGAGCCGACCGACCGCACCGACGATCCCGTGCGCATGTACCTGCGCGAGATGGGCTCGGTCGAGCTGTTGTCGCGCGAGGGCGAAATCGCCATCGCCAAGCGCATCGAGGCCGGCCGCGAGGCGATGATCGCCGGCTTGTGCGAGAGCCCGCTGACCTTTCAGGCGATCATCATCTGGCGCGACGAGCTGAACGAAGGCAAGATTCTGCTGCGCGACATCATCGATCTCGAGGCGACCTACGCCGGCCCCGACGGCAAGAAGACGCCGAAGATCGACATGACCGCCCCCGGCGCCGCCGA
>JARLIU010000201.1 GCA_031291595.1 Ancalomicrobiaceae bacterium
CTGTCGTCTCCCGGAGCGTCAGGCCGGTGTCGTCGCGCTCGGTCAGCCCGGCGGCGAGCGCGCAGGCGAACACATGGATCTCGAAGGCCGCGGCCTCGTTCCTCGGCGGCCATTGTGCGGCGGAGAGCGTCGCGAAGTGGCTGGCGAAGCGATGGTCGGTCACGTCGGACATGGCACATGCTCCTCGGGCGTTTGTCGGACCCGCGACACCGCCGCAGGCCGGCACACGCCGTCTGCTCGCATCGCGGCAAACCTCCCGCAAGGAGCATGCCGTTTTGAGGCGAATAAGGGATAGACCGGATGTCGCCAGCGGCCTGAAGCGCTCAGTCGCGCTTCGGGCCGAGGCTGACCGCGACGTCGCACGGCCGCGCCGTATAGGGCCAGGAGGTGACGATCAACCCGGCGCCGGCCTCGCCATAGGCCGCGACGTTCTCCGGCGAAATGCCGCCGGCGACGGTGATCAGCGGGCGGTGATGGCCGGCCTCGTGCAGGCCGGTGTCGCGCGTCCATTGAACGAGCGCGGCGACCGCGTCCGGCGCCCATTTCTCCAGCTGGATGACGTCGAAGCCGGCCCGCAGCGCCGCCTCGGCCTCTTCCCTGCTCGACACTTCGATGCCGAGCGCCTTTTCCGGCTGGTGGACGCGCAGCCGATGCGCCATTTCGGCGATCGTCAGGTCGGGGAGAAACGCCCGGTGTTCGGCAAACACCAGGATGGTTTCGCCAAGCCCCTGGCGATGCAGGATGCCGCCGCCGGCCCTGACCGCCAGTTGCGACAGGGTGCGGGCCCCCGGGACGGTCTTGCGCGTAGTGGCGATGCGCAAGCCTGGATGCACGGCAGCTGCCGCCTCGACCAGATCGCGTGTCGCCGTGGCAATGCCCGACAGAATTTCCATCGCCGTCTGCGCCACCTTCCAGCCACGGTGGAGCAGCGCTGCCGGTCCCTCGGCGATCAACAGCAGCGTGCCCGCAGCCACGTCGTCGCCGTCGTCAGCCAGCACTTCGATCCGGGCGCTGCCGAGCATCCGCGCCGCCACCTCGATGCCGGCCACGACCATCCGCCCGCGTGCGCGGAACTCCATCACGCCCGGGATCGCGCCGATGCCGAGCGCCTCCGTCGTGAGATCGCCGCCGTGGACGTCTTCGTCGATCAGCCGCTCGATGTCAGCCAGCGTGATCATCGCACACCGACGATGACGTCGGAGGCCTTGATGATGGCGCACGCCTCGCCGCCGACGGTCAGGTCCAGATCGAGCGCCGCCTCGTTGGTGATGGACGAGGTGATGAACAGCCCACCTTCGACCTCGATCTTGACATGGGTGGTGGTGGCGCCGGTGGTGATGGCGACGACCTTGCCGTTGAGAATATTGCGCGCGGACAGTTTCATGGCGTGCTCCTGCTGCCTCGGCCGGCGGACATCGCCGATCGGCCACGGCAGCTGCTGGGACTGCCGCAGCCTCCCACGCCGGGCGCGACCCCGCCCATCCGTATGACTACAGATGGTAGCTGGCCCAAGGATTGCTCCTTGGACTTCGTCCACGAGTTCGTGGCAGGATTTGTCGACATTGCGACACGCGGACCGAGGAGGTGGGGGATGGACGCCGAAGGATCGTACGGCAGCGCCGGAACGTCGTCCGACATGCTCAACGCATTCGAGATTGCCGCGCTCGTCTACGACGACGGCGTCAGCGTCGACGACCTGATCGGCTATTTTGCCGGCGAACTGAGAGCAGGTGGCAGTCGCATCGGCGGCGTCATCCAGCTGCCGCCGCAAGAGCAGGGCCAGAAATCCGAGATCCTGCGCGTCTATGACCTGATGAGCGGCGAGACGTTTCCGATCAAGCAGCAGCTTGGGGCGGGCTCGACCGCTTGCAGCCTCGACACGCGTGCGCTCGCCGACGCCTCCATGCGCATCCGCCGCGCCGTCGATTCCGGCGTCGATCTCCTGTTCATCTCCAGGTTCGGCAAGCAGGAGGCGGCGGGAGCGGGCTTTCGCGACGAATTCGGCTATGCGGTCGCCTCGGGCGTGCCGGTGATCACCTCGGTGCGGCGCGTGCTGGTGCCGGAATGGCTGACGTTCACCGGCGGCATCGGCACGCTGCTGGCCTGTCGGCTGAAGGTGCTGACCGAATGGTGGACGGAGACGGAGAGCCGGCGAAAAAAGCTGCTGGCGGCGCGTGAGGCCGAGGCTGCCCTGTTGCGCCGCCGGACCGCTCCGGCCGCCTCGCCGACTGCCACTGAAAACGTCGTGCGTCTCAGCGACTATATCGGCTGATCTACATCGACTGATCCGCGACAGGCGGCGCGGTGCATTTCCGGCCGGCGGGCCGGGCGTCAGCGCATGGCGCGCAGGTGCAGGGAAGCCACGCCCGCCGCCAGCGACACGCCGGTCTGCGCTTCAGCCGACAGCGGCTGCAATGTAAACGACCGGTTGGAACCGCCGACGAGCGCATTCGCCCCGATGCCGACGCCGACAGTCGCCGAAGCGGCGACCCCGTCGTAGTCGCCGGCCAGCGCGCCATGGTGCGGCCCCGCGGTTTCGGCGAATACCTCCCAGGCCAGCACGCCGCCTGCGGTCGCGCCGATATCGAGGCCGAATTTGCGGATCGTGCCGTAGTAGTGATCGGGGCGCCCGCGCGTCGGCGTGAACGTGCACCGCATTTCGCGGGCGGAGGTAATGATCAGGCCGAGCCCGGCGGATACGGCGCAGCGCAAGGCTCCGACCTTGGCGGTGTTCGCCGCCGCCGGCACGGCGGTAGTGAGGGCGAGGCTGGCGGCGATTGCGGCGATCAGGCGGCGCGATGTCACGATGCTAGCGCTCCAGTGTGACGCGGTTCAGCCCTGTCGCCGCGTTCGATCGTGCGAAGATGAGCCGCGGCGGTCCCGCAGGAGAGAACGCCCAACCAGTCCGATGGTTTCATCGCGGCACGCGGGCCCGGCCGCGTGGAGGCGGCAGACGGCGTTCTCCGCTGGCCGCTTAGGCCTGTTTTGGCTTCAGCCGGATGACCACGTCGATGCGGGCGATCTCCATGCCTTCGGGAATTGCCGGCAGAGCGGCGATCGCCACGCTTTCAGCCGCAACATCGATCAGCCGGTGGCCGTCGATGAGGAAATGGTGATGGTGGGCGACGTTGGTGTCGAAATACGATTTCGCCCCGTCGGCGGCCAGTTCGCGCAACAGGCCGGCTTCGGTGAACTGGTGCAGCGCGTTGTAGACGGTGGCAAGCGACATCAGCAGTCCGGCCCGGCGCGCCTCCTCGTACAGCGCTTCGGCTGAAACGTGTCGCGGACCCTGAGCGAACAACAGCTTCACCAGGGAGAGCCGCTGCCGCGTCGGGCGAAGCCCGGCCTGACGCAACAGGGCTTCGATGCAGTCATAGCCGCGGCTGTAGGTCGGCGTCGTCCCCGTGTCGATGCGTGGGATCATGGTCGGCCTCCGGCAGAAAGGGCGTCAGGCCGCCAGCTTGTCGGCAGCGACATGCACCTGGCAGGTCTTCGGGCAGACGCGAAAGCAGGCGGCGCAGCCGATGCAGGCGCCCTGATTGTCGACGACCATGATCTTGCGATTGAGCTCGCCGTCGAAATCATCATCGTCGTCGTCGGTGACCTTGCCGAGGATCTCGCCGTCCTCGTCGACGCCGTAGAGCCCCATCACATCGCGCGAGCACACCTTGTAGCAGCGGCCGCAGCCGATGCAGGTCTTGTCGTCGATGGCGATCAGGTAGTCCGGCATCCATTCGGAGCCGTCGCGGGTGAAGAAGTCGGCCATTACGCGCTCTCCAGATCCTTGAGCTTCCTGCGGGCGGCGTCGAGCGCGGCGAAGGCATCGTACGTCGCCTGCGCCACGGGGAGGATGGTGATCCAGTTGACCGGCAGCTCCTCCGAGAGGTCGTGCAGGTTCATCTTGGCGTTGGTCGCCTTGGCGGAGAGCTTTTTCAAGTCCGCTTTCAAGGTCTCGATCTCGGACATGCGTTCGTCCCCTATTCACTATTTGTCATCCCCGGGCTTGTCCCGGGGATCCACCTGACGACGAGTTGATCCTGGTGTTTGGATCCCCGGGACAAGCCCGGGGATGACAAATTCTTCACGATCGAAACGCCATCTCAGGTGTCCGCCACTTGCGGGAACTCGGCGATCATCGACGTAGCCTCGTCGACCAGCTTCTGTCCGGCCTCGCCCAGCTTGGCGAAGTCGTCGAAGCCGAAGCGGTGGACGTCGCGCAAGCTTTTGACCACGACCACCAGCCGTCCGGCGGTGAGGATCACCCGGCCGAAGCCCTCGTGGCTCATCTTCATCATCGGCGAGGCCATGCGGCCGGTCGCCTGTTCGATGGCGATCGCCACCGCCGAGTAGAACTTCTCCACCCGCCACAGGATGTCCGGATCGGGATCGTCGATGATTGGGATCTCGCGGCGCTGCTCCTTGGTGACGATGTAGTCCTTCAGCACCTCGGCATCCGACAGCTTCTCCCAACTGCCGTAGGAATCCTCGGCGCGGATGACGCGGGTCAGCGCCTTGACGAACGGATGGTCGATGCCGGCGACGGGGGCCTCTGCGATTGCTGCTGTCATGCGGGGTCTCCGGGGTGCAGTTGGTCCTGAAGTTGCGTTACCCCCCACCTGGCCTTCGGCCACCCTCCCCCACAAGGGGGGAGGGAGTTGGGGCACGATGTGATCTCTCAGTTGCCACTTCCGTATCGGTTCCTGCTCCCTCCCCCCTTGTGGGGGAGGGTGGCCGAAGGCCGGGAGGGGGGTAAGCCAACGACTCCCGGCCGCTGTCGGAAAATTCAATCCTCTTCGAAACTTGCCTTGGCCGCGCCGACGCCGGCCTCGGCCAGCACCTTCCTCAGCCATGGCGGCGGCGCGCCGTTGAGCATCGTCCTGGTGCGTTCGAGCACGTCCTCGATCGGCGCCGCATTCGGCACCTTGATCGGGTGGATCTTCGCCGCCACCACCTTCGCCGCCGACGGGCCGCCGATGGCGAGGCAGAACAGCAGGTGGCAGCCCTTCAATGCCTCCACCTTGGGCGTGATCTTGTCGTCGCCCTCGGTCTTGTGCGCCCCGGATTCGTCCGAGGCGTCGTCGAAAGCCAGCGCCTCGACGAAGTTCCATCCCTCCTTGGTCACGTCGTAGACCGCGAATTTCGACGCCGAACCGAAGTGGGCGTTCAGCCCCTTCATGTCGCGCGTGGCAATCGCGATCCGGACCGCGCCTTGCGGGCGGTCGGCCTTTGCAGCGCTTGCTTCAATGTCGACGAGGCTCAGACGACGAACGGCTGTCATGTGGGTGCTCCCGGTTCCGGAACGGGTTCAGGCTCATTGGGGTCGGCTCGATGCGCGCCGCCTGGAAGATGTTGGCCACCTCGAAAATCAGGTCGCGCGTCCCCTCGTAGCCGACCGATTTCCGGTGCTGGCTGCCGAGCCGGTCGAAGATCGGAAAACCGACGCGCCATAACGGGATCCCCAGCCGTTCCGCCGCCTGCCGTCCGTGCGCGTGGGTGACCAGCAGATCGGCCCCGACCGAAAGGTCTTCCAGCCGGCCGAGATCGCCGACCTCGACGGTCGCGGCCGGGACATGCTCAAGGATGTCGCTGTCGCCGGCGGTGGTGATGGCGACCGTGGTTTCGGCGCCGAGATCGGCGAAGAATGACGACAGCATGTAGAGATGGTCGGGCTCGGCGGCGATGGCGATGGTTTTGCCGCCGAAATGGAAATGCCCGTCCAACAGCGCGTCGCAGAGCTGCGAGCGCCGGCGCCGCAGCCTCGCCGGCACCGGCTCGCCGGAGATGCCGGCGAGAGCCATGACGAATTCGTCGGCGGCCCTGAGGCCGGTGAGGCTTCGCAGCAACGTGTAGGGCACGCCCGCCTTGGCCTTCAGTGCCTCGGCCGGCTTGCGCATCTGTTCGCCGATGGCGATGGCGTGGGAGCATTCGCCAAGTGTCTCGATGTCCGCGACTGGACAGCCGCCGTAGCTGGTCGGGATCCATCTGCCCGGCACGGTGCCGTCGAGCGCACCGGAGACGTCGGGCAGGATCGTCGGGACGAGGCCGAAGCTTTCGACCGTCTCGCGGATGAGTTCGATGTCGGCGACCGTCAGGTGCCAGCCGGGCAGGATGGCGATGCGCTGCGGATCGTTCCGCCTCGGCTCGGCGGTCACGGTCTCGATCATGCCGGTGACGGCCTTCGACCAGCCCGCCTCGATAGCGCCGGAGAAGTCGGGGGTCGAAGCCAGCACCACTTTGGTGTCGCCGAGCAGGTCTGCCTGCTTTCGCCGGATAGTCGCGAGGTCGCCGGCGAAATCCTCGCCGCGGGTCTCCACCAGCGCCGTGGTGCAGACGCCGATCAGGCTGGGGTTGGTGCGGGTCTTCAAGTTGACGATTGCCGCTTCCAGGTGATCGGCGCCGCCCAGGACGGTCGATACCTCATCCATGGCAGTTGTCTGTAAGGGGATCGTCTCCTTGAAGTGGCGCACCAACAGCACGAGCGCAAACGAGGTGCAGCCCTGCGAGCCGTGGAACAGCGGCATGGCGCCGGCGACCCCCAGAAACGCCAAGGCCGCGCCCAAGGGCTGCGACGACTTCAGCGGGTTGACCGAGAACGACTTGGGTTCGTTGATGATTTTGGCCATGGTCCCTCAGCAGTCGTCGGTGTCGTTGAGGGCGGCATTGGCGAATGTCTTGGCGCGCGCGCGCGGGGAGGCAGGCACCGCGAGGGCATGCCGGGTGAGCGCTTTGCGTTCTGTGGACCCCTCTCCCGGCCTTCGGCCACCCCCCACAGGGGGGGAGGGGGACAACGTTGACCAGGTACTGGGGCAAAGCGATGCAGCTGAGCCGAATTCGTCCCCCATCGCCCTCCCCCCCTGTGGGGGAGGGGCATCTTGGCCTCGATCGTGCCTCTCTGGTCCCCTCCCCCCCCGTGGGGGAGGGACAGGGTGGGGGGTGGCACCAGGCGCCGAATCCGCCGTGACCGACGATCCGGTGTCGACGAGAAGCGTCCCCTCCTCGTCCCAAGGTGCGGCCAGGCGGACCTGCGCGAACACCGGATTTGATAGTGCGATATCGATCTGGCGGATCAGTTCCACCATGCCGTCGTAGCCGGCGTAAGGGTGGTGGCGCTCCTGGTTGATGTCGAGCCACGGCATCTTGGCTTTCAAGGCGATGAACTGGGTGCGGCCGCCCGACAGCATGATGTCGGCCTTGTGCTCGCTGAGCATCTTGTAGAGATCGCGCGGCGCCAAGGACTCGAACATGTGGTTCTCGTCTTTCAGGATCGCCTTGACCCGTTCCTTGTCCTCGACGGTCGACTTCTTCACCGAAGTGCCGACGATCTCGATGCCGACCTCCATCAGCGCCGCGACCACCGACCAGGATTTGACGCCGCCGGTGTTCAACAGCACGCGCTTGCCCTCGAGACGCGGCCGGAAGGCGCGGATCTTCTCCCAGGCGATTGCCTCTTCTTGGCGGATCAACGCCTCGGTACGGTCGATCAGCCCTGCGTCCGCGCCGCGTTGCACCAGCAGTCTGGCGATGCTCCTGAGCGCCTCGGACGTGTCGCTGACGCCGTAGAACGAGCCTTCGAAATACGGAATGCCCCAGCGCTCTTCCATTTTTCGCGCCAGATTGATCAACGCGGTCGAGCACACCATCATGGTGGCCTTGGCCCGGTGCGCCGAGGCGACGTCGATATAGCGCGCGTCGCCCGGAATGCAGGCACGGACACGAATGCCGAGCGTGTCGAAGAGCGGCTTCACCATCCAGAATTCGCCGGCCAGATTGAATTCGCCGAGAATGTTGATATCGGTGGGGCCGACGTCGTCCGGCTCGTGCGTGCCGATGACGTGATCGAGCAGTGCCTCGCCGGCGAGCTTGTTGCCGAGGTTCTTCGAGCCGACGATGCCTGGCGCATCGACGGGCACCTCTGGCTGGCCGAATTTCTCCGCCGCCCGCCGGCAGACTGCGTCGATGTCGTCGCCGATCAGCGCCGTCACGCAGGTCGAATAGACGAAGATCGCCGGCGGATTGTGCCGTTCCTTGATCTCACGGATGGCCTTGAACAGTTTCTTCTCGCCCCGGCCCATGACGATATCGAGTTCGGTGAGATCCGTGGTGAACGACCGCCGCCACAGGTCCGAGCCGGACGAGCCGGCGCCGCGGTTGTCCCAGGAGTTGCCCTCGCAGGCGAGCGGCGCATGGATCAGGTGCGCCACATCGGTGATCGGCTGCAACACGATCTTGGCGCCGTCAAAGGCGCAGCCGCCGGCCGCTGCTCCCGGGGTCAGCGGCTTCGAACAGCCCTTCTTCTTCGCCTTGGCGTCCTTGCCCAGGTTCTTGTCACAACCCGGCTCATTGAAGACGTCCTGAATTTTGGCAGCCAGCGACATGGACAAAACCCCTCTCGGCGACGGATCCCATCGGGACGGGGGAGAGCATGCAAGGGGAATGCCATGCCTCTGTCTGGACAAAAGGAAAGAAATATCAATTAGTTGTCTGGAGCGTGATACTTTGTCCGACACAGCCGCCGCGCCGGTCCGACACGCTCCGACAGGCTTTGTCGGGAATAAGACGCGGGGCAGTCGTGGCGCCCGTAGCGCTGTCCGGCCGCTCTGGCAGACATGCGTAATCTCCCTCTCTGGCAGGGCAGCCCTCCGAATGGCGACATTGACTTTCGCACCTGCTAAGGCTATGTGAAAACTGCAATCAGATTGCGGCCGGTATTGGCCCATTGCGCCGACGCGCTACGGACGTCACTCCCACACCCAAAATCTCGGTTGTTGAGCACCGCACGGATAACAGTCCGCGTGGCGTTCATCGTTTTCTAAATCTAGAAGGAATGGTCCCATGGCGACCGGAAAAGTAAAGTGGTTCAACCCCCAGAAGGGCTATGGCTTCATCCAGCCCGACGATGGCGGCAAAGACGTCTTCGTTCACATCAGCGCGGTTGAGCGCGCCGGCATCTTCGAGCTCGCCGAGGGCCAGCCGATCTCCTACGAGGTTCTTGTCGACCGCCGCACCGGCAAGTCGGCTGCTGGCAACCTCGCCGTCAAGACCGCCTGATCTCTCCGACGCAACCCGTCATCTAATATTTGCGGCCGCGCGTGATCCTCATGCGCGGCTTGCTTTCCCCACCATTCGAAAAAGAGACTTCTTTGACCCAATTCACCGACCTTGGCCTGATCGAGCCCTTGCTGCGAGCGCTTAGCCACGAAGGCTATGAGCGCCCGACGCCGATCCAAGCCGAGGCGATTCCCCACGCATTGGCTGGCCACGACCTCGTCGGTGCCGCCCAGACCGGCACCGGCAAGACTGCCGCCTTCGCACTCCCGCTCATTCAGAAACTGATCGAACGGCCCGTCGCCCCCCGCGCCAGGACCATCCGCGCGCTGATCCTCGCCCCGACCCGCGAGTTGGCCAGCCAGATCGAAGACGCGATCCGAGCCTACGCCCGTCACGTAAAAGTGACCTCGGCGACCGCTTTCGGCGGCGTGTCGATCGGAGCGCAGCGCCGCGCCATCCTGAACGGCCTCGACATTCTCGTCGCCACGCCTGGCCGCCTGCTCGATCTGGTCGGCAGCCGCGATCTCGACCTGTCGCGCGTCGAATTTCTTGTGCTTGACGAAGCCGACCGCATGCTCGATCTCGGCTTCATCCACGACCTGAGGCGCATTGCCAACTTGTTGCCGGCCGGGCGCCAGAGCTTGTTCTTCTCCGCCACCATGCCGCCGCCGATCCGCGAGCTGGCCGCTCGGTTCCTGAAGAAGACCCCGGTCGAGGTTGCCGTCACCCGCGTGGCCTCGGCCGCCGAGACCGTCGACCAGTCCGTCGTCATGGTCAGGGCCGACCGCAAGCCGGCGCTTCTGGCAAAGGTGATCGGCGAGACCGGCAACGGCCGCGTCCTTGTCTTCACCCGCACCAAGCACGGCGCCGATCGCGTCGTGAAGCAGCTGGCCGGCGCCGGCATCGACTCGGCTGCCATCCACGGCAACAAGTCGCAGAACCAGCGCGAGCGTGCGCTCGACGGCTTCCGCGACGGCTCGATCCGGGTGCTGATCGCCACCGACATCGCTGCCCGCGGCATCGATGTCGAAGGTGTCGAACTCGTCGTCAACTACGACCTGCCGAATATCGCGGAGACCTACGTGCATCGCATCGGCCGCACCGGCCGGGCGGGCGCCGAGGGCCGTGCCGTCGCCTTCTGCATTGGCGAAGAAGTCTCCTATCTTCGCGATATCGAGCGGCTGATGCGCCGGCGCATCTTCGAATTGCCGGAGCCGGAGGGACTGCAGGTGGCAGCCGCTCTCAGTCGGGTGGCGGTCGAGACGCCGCGCGCCGACGGGCGCGGGCGCGATGGCCGCGGTCGCGACGGTCGCGGTTCGGATCCGCGCGGCAAGGACGTGCGGTCCCACGAAGGGCGCGGCGCGGGTCGTCCCGCTCGCGGCGACGCCGGGCCGGCGGATGGTGGTCGCTCCCGCGATGTCACCCGTCCCGCCGCCAGCGACACCCGCCCGGCGCGCGCCGAACCGCGTCCGGCGCAGAAATCCGGCCGTCGCCCGGACGACAACCGCGACGAGACTAAGACCGAGCGTGCCAGGAGCGAGCATCGCCATCACGCCGAGCGCACCGAGCGTCCGCTCGGCCAGCACCCGCCGGCGACGCGCCGTCGTGCCGATCAGCCGGTCGGCTTTGGCGAACTGGTCGAACGCATCTCGGAAGGGATGAACGGCCGGGACCAGGGCCGCGGCGAACAGGCGCGCCAGGGGCGCCGTCCGGGCCTGTAATAACGGCTCGCCGGCGAACCGATGGCCGATCGGGGGGCAAGTTCCCGCCCGTTCGGCCGCGCTTCAGCGCAAGATCTTCTGCATGAACACGAGGTCGAGCCAGCGGTCGAACTTGCGGCCGACCTCGGGCATGCGCCCGACTTCCCTGAACCCCAGTTCGGCGTGCAGCTTCAGCGACGCCTCGTTGTCGGCAGAGATGCCGCCAAGCATCACGTGCTTGGTGCGCAGCCGTGCCTCGGCCTCCAGCGCCTTCAACAGCGCCCGTGCAATGCCGCGACGACGGAAGCGCTTGTCGACGTAGATCGAGTGCTCGACGGTGTTGCGATAGCCGGCAAAGGCACGGAAATCGCCGAAGGTGGCATAGGCGGCAACCTCGCCGTCGACCTCGGCGGCAAGCACCGGAAAGCCCATCTCCCGCCGTAGCCCGACGAAGGCGCGGCGGTTTTCCACGTCGACCAGCGCGTCGTTCCAGATCGAGGTGGTGTTGACGACAGCGTCGTTGTAGATGGCCGTCATCGCCGGCAGATCGCCGGCGTTCAGGTCGCGAATGAGCATTTCCGCCCTCATTTCCTGGTCTATTCGACCTTTTCCCCGGGATAGACGCCCCACAGCTTGTCCTGCTCGATCCAGCCCCGGGTGCCGGCCGCGACGATGCGGCACCATTTGCCGTCGCACGTGCTGACATCGACAATCACGTCGTGCTCGATCAGCGCCACGCGGGTATTGCCCGAGGCGCGATCGTACAGCGCCAGCGGTGGCCCCTTGTCCCATGGCGAGATCACGGCGGTGCGCTTGCCGGAGACGAGCGTCTTCTGCACCCAGCCCTCCTGACCCTCGGCATCGCGGATGCGGTACCAGATGTCGAATTCCTGCGTCACTTCGACGGGAATGCCGGCTTTGAGGAATTTCCAGGCGATGTCGTGGTCCATGCTCGGACCCTGGCGGACATTGACCGGCGACGACTTCAGACTGACGAATCGCGGCAGCGGCAGACCACTGGTCCTGCCGGTCATCAGATCGTCGGCGCATGCAGCGGTCGGGAAGATCATGCCTGCCAGGAGCGCGGCCGCGATCAGCGGCGACGCCCATCGGAAACTCGTGTGAGGCAACTCCGCATCCTTCTCCTATCGGTCGCGATTGCCCGGCGCATGCGTTTCACCGACGCCGGACGGGCGGCGCAGACGACGCGGATCGGTCGGAATTCAGTCGTCACCACGGTTCGTGGCGCGACGAAAGGCTTGCTCGCCTGTCAACCATGCGAATTGTCATTTGCCGGGCTTCTGGTACAGAAGACCGCGCGTCGCGTCCAGAGCACTCCGACCTTGACCGCGAGGGGTTAAGGAGACCTGAATGGGGCGACCCGTTGCGGCAAAGCTCAAGCGACCGTTGCGCCGGGGGCACGGTCGCGGGACTGATCAGACGAGGGAGTTGGGATATGCCGAAGAGCAAGCCGTTGGTGGTTGTCACCCGCCGGCTGCCCGACGTCATCGAAACGCGCATGCGCGAATTGTTCGATGCGCATCTGAACGTCGAGGATCGTCCGCTGACGCAAGCCGAACTGGTCGAGGCGGTGAAGACCGCCGTCGTGCTGGTCCCGACCATCACCGACATGATCGATGCCGGCGTCATCGCCCAGGCCGGCAACCAGTTGAAGCTCATCGCCAACTACGGCAACGGCGTCGACAATATCGACGTGCAGTCGGCGCTGAACCGCG
Source organism: Ancalomicrobiaceae bacterium (assembly GCA_031291595.1). Classification (GTDB taxonomy): domain Bacteria; phylum Pseudomonadota; class Alphaproteobacteria; order Rhizobiales; family Ancalomicrobiaceae; genus CAIYYN01. The sequence continues at coordinate 12,485 of JARLIU010000201.1, forward strand.
GCATCACCGTCACCAATACGCCGGGGGTGCTGACGGAAGACACCGCCGACATGACGATGGGGCTGATCCTCGCCGTGCGCCGTCGCATGGCCGAGGGCATCAAGGTGATTGAGCAGGGCGAATGGAAGGGCTGGTCGCCGACCTGGATGCTCGGCCACCGCATCTACGGCAAGCGGCTCGGCATCGTCGGCATGGGCCGCATCGGTCAGGCGGTCGCCCGCCGTGCCAAGGCGTTCGGCATGTCGATCCACTATCACAACCGCCGACGGCTGCCGCATTCGATCGAGGAGGCGTTCGAGGCCACCTATTGGGAGAGCCTCGACCAGATGTTGGCGCGGATGGACGTGATCTCCATCCATTGTCCGCACACGCCGGGCACCTACCATCTGTTGTCCGCCCGGCGGCTGAAACTGATGCGGCCGGATTCCTATCTCATCAACACCGCCCGCGGTGAAGTGATCGACGAGAACGCGCTGATCCGCATGCTGGAAGCCGGCGAACTGGCTGGCGCCGGGCTCGACGTGTTCGAATATGCTCCGGCGGTCAATCCCAAGCTCGTGCGTTCGCCGCGCGTGGTGCTGTTGCCGCACATGGGCTCGGCCACCATCGAGGGCCGCATCGATATGGGCGAACGGGTGATGATCAACATCAAGACCTTCATGGACGGACATCGCCCGCCGGACCGGGTCGTGCCGTCGATGCTGTGAACCGAACGGCTGCCAACAGGGATAATGCATATGACGAGACGACCGCTGATGGCCGCCGCGGCGAGCCTCCTCGCCGGCCTGGTTGCCGTCGCTTCGGCTGATGCTGCCGGGCCGGCGAAGCCGGACGACAAATGGCCGGGCGAGCAAATCAAGTCCGTCTGGTTCGACGGCCAGCCGTTCACCGCGACCGCGCCCGACGGCACCGCCTTCAAGATGGCCTACAACCCGGACGGCAAGTCGACCAAAGTGCAGCTCGGGGCGAAGAAGGTGGCCCCGGTCGGCGGCTTCTGGCGGGTCATCGCCGAGGGCTATTGCGTGCGCTGGACCGGTCAGGTGCGCGAGAAATGCTTCAACGTCCGCAAGGAAGGGGATTTGACCGTCGTCCGCTTCGGCACGCAGATCGTGGCGAACTGGGCGAAGTGAGGGCGGTACAGGGCCGCCTGATGAGGTCGACCAGCTCCATTCACCCCCTCGCCGGGCGCCGGTAGATCCATACCCGCGCCGGCGGCAGGTTCATCAGGATCCAGTTGGAGCGCTCGATGGTGAAGTCGCCGGCGCCATGCGGCACCGGGGGCACGAACGCGTAGGAGAACTGGATGAACGGGGCGCCGGGCGCCAGCATGTCGAGCGCGGTGTTGATCAGGCGCTGCCGTTCGGCCGGCGGCCGGGTGAACAGCGGCAGGCTGGAGACGACGGCGGCGAGCGGCAGTTCGGCGATGCCGGCGAGATTGGTGCGGATGCCGTAGGCGTCGCCCTGCAGGAAATGCACTCCTGGGAAGCGTTCGCGCAGGAGCGCGCAGAAATCCGGACTGTATTCGATCGACACCAGCCGCGACGCGGCGATGCCGCGTTCGAGAATGGCCTCGGTGACGACGCCGGTTCCCGGCCCGAGTTCGACCACCGTGCCGGCGTTCGCCGTGTCGATGTAGCCGGCCATCGAGCGGGCGAGCGCCGGCCCGGACGGCGCCACCGCGCCGGTCTTCAGCGGATTGCCGATCCAATTGCGCAAGAAACGGAGTTCATCGAGCATTTTGGTCTTGATGTCGCCGCCGGCGCGGCGGCGGTGTGCCTGACTCATCTGAACTCTCCATCGGATCCGGCGCAGTCTGTCGCCGGTTGCACGGGCAAACCGGCCGCGGGGCGACAGCTGCCGAGGCATTTTGGCGAGGGACTATGTCGGCTTGAGAGCCGAGGCGCAAGGCGGGAGATGGCGGCCGCGAGGCTGCTTAAGCGCTTGCCCCGACAGGGGATGGCCGTATGGCGCGGGTCGATGCCTCACCGCCGCCACGATGCGCGGCGATGGCTGTCGCCGCTGGACGTCGCCGCAGTCGATATCCGGCCGGTGTCGCTTGCCCGGGCGGCGCCCCACTGCTACGCCTGTCGCCCACCTTGGAGGACCGCCATGCCGCTCGATCCCGACGTGATTGTCGACCGCCGACTGATGAAACGTAAGATTGGCTTTTGGCGCATTGCGGCGATTGTTTGCGGTGTCGTCGCCGTCGTTGCGTTGCTCTATGCCGGCGGCGTGCTCGACAAGGTGTTCGAAAACACCAAGCCGCAGATCGCTCGCATCTCCGTCTCGGGTTTCATTTCCACCGATCGCAAGCTCTTGGACGTGTTCGACCGGGTCCGCAAGTCCGATGCGGTCAAGGGGGTCATCGTCCAGATCGACAGCGCCGGCGGGGCGAGCGTCGGCGGCGAGGCGATCTACGACGCGGTCAGGAAACTGGCGTCGAAGAAGCCGACGGTCAGCTTCATTGCCTCGATCGGGGCGTCGGCCGGCTATATGGTGGCGCTCGGCGCCGATCACGTGGTGGCCCGGAGGACGGCACTGACCGGGTCCATCGGCGTCATCGCGCAATGGCCGGATGTCAGCCGCACCCTCGACATGCTCGGTGTGAAGGTCGAAGAGGTGAAGTCGGCTCCGTTGAAGGCCGAGCCCAATCCGTTCAAGCCGGCGAGCCCGGAAGCCAAGGCGATGCTCGACCGCGCGCTGCAGGACACGTTCACATATTTCGTCGACCTCGTCGCCGACCGCCGCCACCTGTCGGAAGCCGACGTGCGCACCCTTGCCGACGGCCGCGTCGTCACCGGCCAGCAGGCACGCGACCTGAAGTTGATCGACGACGTCGGCGAGGAGTCGGTTGCCGTCGCCTGGCTGGAGCACGAGAAGAAGCTGCCCGCCGATCTGCCGATCGTCGACTGGCGCCCGCGCCGCGATGGCTTCTCGCTGTTTTCGACGGAAGCCACGTCGGAGGCGGTTGCACGCGGATTTCTCGCCGCCACGGGGCTCGATCGGGACGTTGCGCAGTGGCGCGCGCTTGACGGCTTTCAATCCATTTGGCACCCTGTGAATAACGAAAATACCAATAATTCCGTGGGGCTCAACAAATGATCAAGTCCGAACTGGTCCAACGGCTCGCGGAGCGCAATCCGCATCTCTATCAGCGTGACGTCGAGCACATCGTCAACGCTGTTCTTGACGAGGTGGAGCAGGCGATGACCAGGGGGGACCGCGTCGAGTTGCGCGGCTTCGGGGCCTTTTCGGTGAAGAACCGCCCCGCGCGGACCGGCCGTAACCCGCGCACTGGTCAGAAGGTGGCGGTGACCGAGAAATACGTGCCGTTCTTCAAGACCGGCAAGGAGATGCGCGAGCGTCTCAACAACGGCGTCGATCTCGGCGATTGAGCGCAACGGTTGCGCCCGATCGGCGGCAACCGATCCCGGCCGGATGGGCACATCTGGTCGAGGCGGTGGGGCTTGAGCTTCAACCGCTTTGGCGCAGCGCGTCGGAGCGGTTGGTTGGTGTGGCTGCTGAATTGGATCGAGCGCCGGAGCCGTCGGCCGGAACGCCCAAGGCCGTCGGCCGCGGCAAACATCGGTGCTCGTCCAGCAACTGCGAGCGTGGTGGCATCGCCGTACGAGGACGTGATAGCATCGCGTTCGAAATGGCGCAGCTGATGAGGAAGACTTGATGGCGCGGTTCCTGTGGGTGGTCGTCGGCATTCCTGCTGGCATTGTGCTCATTGCGCTGGGCGTCGCCAATCGCGCTCCGGTCACTATTTCGCTCGACCCGTTCCGACCGGATACCGCGGCGCTATCCATGCATCCGCCGCTGTTCCTGGCGTTTTTCGCCGTGTTGGCGGTGGGTGTGATCCTCGGCGGCGCGGCTGTGTGGCTGTCGCAGCTGAAAGTTCGCCGCGCCCTCCATCGCGCCCGCGAGGAGGCCGCCCGGCTGAGGCAGGAGCGCGAACAGCTGCTGGCCGAACGTGGTCCCTCGCAGCCCGCCCTGCCGTCGCCGGCATCGCGCCGCGCGGCCTGATCGGTGCGGCCCTGCGCCGCAGGGCCGGCTTCCCGCCTCCGCCGAGGAGTTTTTCGTCATGCGTGCCGTCGGCGCCGACGAGCTGATCGCTTCCCTTGACAGTCCATCGCTGATCGCAGCCCTCGCCGACGCGTTCCGCGAGGGGGTCGTCACGCCGTTGCGCCATCACCACACGCTAAGTCGCCCAGGCGAACCGGATGCCGTGTTGCTGATGATGCCGGCCTGGAGCATAGGCGAGGCAGCGGACGCCTATATCGGCGTCAAGCTGGTCACCGTCGTCCCCGGCAATGCGGCGCGCGGGGTGGCAAGCGTGCAGGGCTCCTATGTGCTGATGTCTGGGCTGACAGGCGAGCCGCTCGCCATCCTCGACGGCACGACGCTGACGTTGCTGCGCACCGCCGCCGCCTCGGCGCTCGCTGCCCGGTCGCTGGCGCGTGCCGACGCCGCCCGTCTGGTGATGATCGGTGCCGGTGCCATGGCGCCGCATCTGATCGCCGCCCATGCCAGCGTCCGCCCGATCCGCGAAGTGGTGATCTGGAACCGCGACCGCGCGAAGGCCGAAGCGCTGGCTGCCCGCCTCGCCGGGCGTGGCTACAGCGTCACCGCCGCCGACGATCTCGACGCGGCCGTTGCCTCCGCCGACATCGTCTCGGCCGCCACCATGTCGCGCCAGCCCCTGGTGCGCGGGCGGTTCCTGAAGCCCGGCACCCACGTCGACCTCGTTGGCGCCTACACGCCGGAGATGCGCGAGAGCGATGACGCCGCGGTGGCGCGCGCCCGCGTCTTCGTCGATACCCGCGAAGGCGCGACGCACGAGGCCGGCGACATCGTCCAGCCGCTGAACAATGGCACTCTGACCCTCGATCGCATCGAGGCCGATCTGTTCGACTTCGCCCACGGCCGCCATCCCGGCCGCGGCTCCGACGACGAGATCACGCTGTTCAAATCGGTCGGCACGGCGCTCGAAGACCTCGCCGCCGCGCGGCTCGCCTGGGAACGGCTCAAACCGCCGGCGTGACCGGCGCATCCGCTCCGGCCCACCGCCGGCTCGATCGCCCGACGAGGCCGAGGTGCGGCGGCCTGTCGTTGCCGCCGCGCCGATCCATCACGCTTGCGGCAACTTGCGGAAGCGGACCCGCGCACTGCGCTCGATTGCCGCAGCGACGAGCATGTCGACCTCGAGCGCGTCACGCAGCAGCTCCAGGAACCGCAGCTCTTCCTGTTCGGCAACGAGATCGACGGCGGCGATCTCGACGGCCAGCGCATAGGCGGTCTCATAGAGCGGCACCGAGAGGCTTTCCTTGACCATGACGACCAGCCGGTCGAGCCCGAGCCCGTCATCCTCGCCCAGCAGCTTGGCGCAGGTCTCGGCCAGCCGCGGGATCGAATCGGACGTAAAGCCGGTGAACACCGGCAGGTGCTCCACCAGATTCGAGATCTCCTGCAGCTCGGTGTCGGTCACGCGTCCGTCGGCTGCCGACATGGTGACCATGACATAGGTGAGGGCTTCGTGCGGGGTCAGCTTCGTCGTCATAGAACTCCTCATCGTTGCTGCCGAACAACTCCCGGCTGCCCATCCGGTCCACGCCGGGCGCCTGGAGCTTGCAGCCGCCACATGGTTCCATGTGACAGCTGTGAATCGTTGCTTTAGCCTATCCGGACGGCCGGACGCCGGTATGGGGAACGCCGCAGGCTCCGGTCGAATGCGGAGCCGCGGTCACGGTGAGGCTCTAGCTTATCGCGCCGCACTTGGCGAATCGGAAAATCGACTGGGCGCATCGCGCCATATGGCCGCAGGCGCCTATTCGGCGCCGAAGGCGTGCAGCCGCGCGCCGTGAGCCTTCAGCCAGGCACGGCCGCGGTCCATGTCGGGGCAGGTCTGCCGGACGAGCCGCCAGAAACGATGGGAATGGTTGAGTTCGATGAGATGCGCCACTTCGTGCGCGGCGAGATAGTCGAGCACGAAGCCGGGCGCCAGGATCACGCGCCAGGAGAACGACAGTTCGCCCGAGGCCGTGCACGAGCCCCAGCGACTGCGCGTATCCTTCAAGCGGACGGCGGTCGGACTGGCACCGAGCCGGGTGGCGTGCAGCGCGACGGCGGCTTCCAGATCGTGACGCGCCTCCTTCTTCAGGAAGTCGATCACCCGGCGGCGCAGATGGTCCGGTTCGCCGGCCACCATGAGCCGCGGCGGCTCGCCATCCTCGAGCCGTGTCAGACCGCGCAAGCCCGGCAGCCGGGCGATCACCGTCTCGCGGCCGCGCAACGGAATGATGTCGCCTTCGCCCAGGGAAACCGGCGGGTGACGGCGGCGCAAGCGCTCGGCAAGCCAGGGGCGGTGGCGATGGACGAAGGCCAGTGCCTCGGAGAAATGCCCGGCGATCGGCAGCGTCAGCACCGGATCGCCGCCGGCGGCCGGCAGTCTGAGCGAATAGCGGCGGGCGCGCGCCGTCGCCTTGACCGCGATGCGCACGGACCGCCCGTCGATCTCGACGGTCGCTTCGGAGGGGATGGAGGGGCGGTGCTTCGGCGGGGGCATCGGAAAACGGATCCTCCGCCGAACGGTCGATTCGGCGGAGGATCAGTTTGGCCATCTTTTGTGTCGCGATAAAGGGCCTTTGGCGGGCTCTATCGGCGATCCCGGATCGGCGGGCGCTACGGCCGCAGTCCCGGATGGCTCACCGCTTCGCCCGCTTCAGACCGTCGAAGTAGACGATCAGGATGATCAGGATGCCGGTGATGATGTACTGCCAGAAGGCGTTCATGTGCAGAAGGTTGGCACCGTTGGCGATGGTCGCCAGAATGAACGCGCCGAGGATCGGGCCGTAGGCCGAGCCGACCGCGCCGAACAGCGAGGTGCCGCCGATCACGGTGGAGGCGATCGCCTGCAGCTCCCAGCCCTGCGCCTGGCTGGCGTCGCCGATATGGAGGCGGGTGGCCAGCATGATGCCGACGAGGGCGGCGCACATCGAGCAGAGCGCATAGATCAGATAGATGATGCCCTTGGTATTGACGCCGGACAGGCGTGCCGCTTCCGGGTTGGAACCGACGGCAAAGATGTAGCGCCCCCAGCGGGTCTGATGCAGCAGGACGTACGACGGTATGCCGACGATGATGACCACCCAGAACAGGCTGGGAATCCCCAAGAAATCTGCCGCCGCGAACGAGTTGAAGGCACTGTTGTCGCCGCCGAGGATCTGGATCGACGTGCTCTGCGTGGTCAGGAAGCCGGCGCCGCGCAGGATCTGCATGGTGGCGAGCGTCATGATGAAGGGGGGAAGCCCCATTCTCACGATGCCGAAGGCGTGGAACAGGCCGACGCACACCCCGACGCCGAGGGTGGCGATGACGGCGAAGGCATCGTAGATGCCGAGCAGGGTGTCGGCCAACCCGCCGGTCGTCGACATGCCGAGCGTTGTCAGCACCCCCCCGACGACTGTGGCGTCGGCGTTGATCAGGATGGCGACGATCACGCTGGTGAAGCCAGCGACCGCCCCCACCGACAGGTCGATGCCGGCGGTCAGGATCACGAATGTCTCGCCGATGGCGAGAATCGCGATCATCGAACCTTGCCGCGCCAGGTTGGAAATGTTGCGTTCGGACATGAAGGCATCGGTCGCGAACGAGAGGGCGATCCACAGCGCCACCATCAGCCCGATCAAGGTCAGGCCCAGCAACACGTTCAGGCCTTTGCCGCGGGATTGGACTGAGTCTGTCGTCGATTCCGTCGTCATGTTATTGCCCCAGGTTATGCACCCGCTCCGCTACATGCGGCCGAAGTCGGCCTCGAGCGGGCGGATCCTGCCGAGTGAGTGCCTCAGACGCCGATGGCTTCCGTCAGGATCGCCTCGTGGCTGCCGCCCTTGAATGGGTGTGATCCGACGATGCCGCCGTTGCGGAACACGTGCAGCGTGTCGGCCAACTCGTAGACCTCCGGCAGATAGGAAGAGATCAGGATGATGCCGGCACCGTTTGCCAGCAGCTTGGCCAACAGTCGATAGATCTCGGCCTTGGTGCCAACGTCGACACCGACGGTCGGCTCGTCGAAGATGAACAGCTTGGCGCCGTGATTGAGCCACTTGGCAATGACGATCTTCTGCTGATTGCCACCGGACAAGCTGAGCGCCTGCGCGCCGCGGCCCGACGTCTTGATCCTGAGATCGGAAATCTGCTGGTTCGCCGCGCGCGCCTCGCCGCCGTTGTCGAGGGTGAAGTAGCGGGTCAGCCGCTGGTAGATCGGCAGATTGATGTTGAGCCCGACCGGCAGATTGAGGCAGAGCCCCTGGTCGCGGCGGCTTTCCGGCGACAAGGCGATGCCGAGGTTCATCGCGTCGCGTTCGCGCCGGATGGTGACCGGCTTGCCCTCCCACAGGATCTCGCCCGACTTGTGCGGATGGCGGCCGTAGACACTGGTGACGAACTCCGAGCGGCCGGCGCCGATCAGCCCGTACAGCCCGACGATCTCGCCGGCCCGCACCGAAATCGAGATGTCGTGGAAGCCCTGGCCCGACAGCGCCCTGGTCTCGAGCAGCGTCTCCCCGAACGCCATGTGCTCCTTATGGTAGATCTGATCGAGCGTGCGCGCGATCATCAGTCCGATGAGTTCGGCCTCGTTGGTCTCGGCCGTGCGACGCGTGCCGACCAGTTGGCCGTCGCGCAGCACCGATACGCGGTCGGCCAGTTCGAACACTTCTTCCAGCCGGTGGCTGATGTAGACGATGGTCACGCCCTGCGCCTTCAGACGGCGGATGAGGGCAAACAGCTGCGCCGCCTCCTTGCGGGTCAAGTAGGCGGTGGGCTCGTCGAAGATCAGGAACTGGGTGCCGCGCGTGGCGGCGCGGGCCGTGGCGATGAGCTGCTGCTGACCGATGGTCAGGCTCGACAATTCGGCATTGGCCGGCAGGACGAAGCCGAGATCGTCGAGGATCTTCTGCGCCGCCCGCACCATGTCGCGGTGCTTCAGCAAACCGTAGGATGTGGCTTCGTCGCCAAGAAAGATGTTGGCGGCCACGCTCAGGTGCGGGCACATCAACACTTCCTGGTGCACGGCATTGATGCCGAGTTCGATCGCCTCATGCGGCGTGGACAGGCCGGTCGCCTTGCCCTTCCAGATGATTTCGCCGGAGGTGCGCGGCGTCACGCCGGTCAAAAGCTTGATGAGCGTGGATTTTCCAGCGCCGTTCTCGCCCACGATGGCGTGGATCTCGCCGGTTTCGAACGCGAGATCGGCCGGCTTCAGCGCATGCGTGCCGGTATAGCGCTTTTCGAGCTTGTGCAGCTCAAGGATGGGACCGTCGAAAGCGGCTTCGGTCGCCGGGGTCGCTGCCGATTTGAGGGCGCTGGTCGACAAGGTGGCTACTCCGAAAGGTATTTCTGTGAGGTCGGCTTAAGGGCATACCACTGGCGTACGGCGGCCAGGGCCCTCCGGGATCCCCCCGGCGCGGCGTGCGCGCCGGGGGCAGTCTCTCTCGACTAGGAAAGCTTTAGATTACTTGACCTTGGGGTTCAGCAGTTCTTGCGAACGGGGCTCGTTGATGTTGGCGCCGGTGATCAGATTCGCGCCGGTATCGACGAAAGCCTCGACCTTTTCCTTCTTGGAAGCGGCAAGAGCGGTCTTGACGCCGTCGTAGCCCATGCGGAAGGGATCCTGCACGACGGTGGCGGCCATCACGCCGTCCTTCAGAGCCTTGACCAGCTTGTCGTCAGAGTCGAAGCCGACGAGCTTGACCTTGTCCTGAGCCTTGGCTTCGGCGATCGCCTGGATGGCGCCCTGGGCCTGGATCAGGTTCGACGCGAAGATGCCGCGCAGGTTCGGACGGGCGGTGAGCAGGTCGGCGACGATGTTGAGGCCGCCGTTGGCGGTGCCGTCGGAGATCTTGTCTTCGACGAGCTTCAGGCCAGGATACTTCTTGGCGAGTTCTTCCTTGAAGCCCTTGGCGCGTTCGTCGAGCGAGCCGACGCCCGGCAGATGCGTCACCAGCGCGACTTCGCCTTCCGGCTTGCCGTACTTGGCGGCGATGGCGGCGGCGAGGCCGTCAGCGGCGATGCGGCCGCCCTGCACGTTATCGGTGGTCAAGAACGAGGTGAAGGCCTTGGAGTTGGCGGCCGAGTCGATGCCGACGATCGGAACGGACTTGGCGGCTTCGTCGATCGGCTTGCCGAGGGCGTCGCGCTGCGTCGGGGCGATCACGATGGCGGCGGGCTTGCCGGCGACGGCGTTCTCAAGGATCGAGATCTGGCCGTTGATATCGGACTCGGACTGCGCGCCCAGTTCCGGCACGGTGACGCCGAGATCCTTGCCGGCCTTGCGGGCGCCGGCCAGAACGATCTGCCAATAGAAGGAGGTGGTGTCCTTGACGATGACCGGAATGACGGTCTCGGCCGAGGCCGGAACGACGGGGGCAAAGGCGAGGCCGGCGGCTACGCCGGCGGCGATGAGCAGTTTCTTCATATCATCTCTCCCTGAAACGACCGGACTGGTGGTGCCGGCCTATTGGTTCCGGGCAAGCCCGGAGCAGTATTTGGTCCCCCCTCCCAGGGCGACCGATCGAAGGTCCGTTCCGATCTCTGGATCGAACCTCGGGTCTCTGCCGAACAGTCGGACGGACCGTTTGCCCTCCGTCCGCCGCCCGGATCTTCGTGCCGCCGGGTGCCTCGTGAAAGGCGAAACAGTCCGTGGCAAATTCGTCTGCGTGACGCGCCGGCCGAACGCATCTGCGTGCGTTGTCTGGCGGCGAGACAGGTCGGATGCGGATTTCGGCGCGTCCATCCCGGTCTTGCGCGTCGTCAGGCTCATGCTATTCCGATAGTCGACGAGACAAACATGTTAGCATTCAGTCGGTGATGTCAACGACGATTCGGCACCGACGCCGACCGCGGACAGCGACGGCTTGATCTCGTCCGATTCGTGCTCGCGGCCAAATACGGGAATTGCCGGTGTGAGCCAGCGGTAGTTGCGGCGTGCGATAGACGAGAAGTGCTGGTGGGCATCAACCCGCATCCTGCTTCCCCCTCAAGGCGGCCATTGCTTTTGCTTATAGTGCCGCCCGCGTTGGTCATAAGTCCAGCGAGAGTTCAACGAAACATACATTCCAACAATTTGTCAATCTGAAATCAAAATTCCGTATTGCTCCCACCCCATATTGCCATGCGCGTTTGTCCGGCGTGCCACCGGATTCCACCGACAGAGGTCCCTGGCATTCCCGGATGTGAATGAGTGGTTCGCCATCATCGCGCCTTGAGAAATCGCAAACCGGCATCGAGGAAGTGCTTGCTGCCGCAGTGCCGACGCCGCTCGCCAAATATCCTTGCCAGGTGCAGGGCGACGCCGGTTTGCCGGATCATGGCAGAAAGGGCCGGCCTTGATGCAGGCACGGCGGTCGAGCGGATGGCGGCGACCGCCTCAGGCCTCGCCCACCGTCCAGTGGATTTCCGGCGGCGCGATCGCGGCGGTCGCGTTGCGCCGGGAGACGCCGAGATGCGTGCGTGCCTCCGGCCGGTCGGCGGCAAACGGCGCGGCGGCGTCGAAATGCGCCGAGAACTTCGATGGCGCCGGGATTGGCGCGTCTGGGCGCAACAGGCCCTCGTCGCGCAGCGCCGTCCACAGTCTGGTCGGGATGACGGTCGACAGGATCTCGACGTTGCACCAGACCTCGTCCGGCGTGCGCGCGCCGGGGATGACCGAGACGACTTGCGGATGGGTCAGGGGGAACCGCAGTGCCGCCTCGATCAATCGCACGCCATGGGCGAGGCAGACCTGCTCGATGCGGCCGACGCGATGGCGGATCGCCTCCGGGGCCGGGTCGTAGTTGTACATCGCTCCGGGCTTGGGGCCGGTCGCCAGGATGCCGGAGTTGTAGGGTCCGCCCACCACGATGCCGATGCCGCGTGCTTCGCACAACGGCAAGAAGCTCGTCAGCGCCTCCTGTTCCAACAGCGTGTAGCGGCCGGCTAGCAGGAACAGGTCGAAGTCGCCACGCTCGGCCAGCGTCTGGCAGACTTCCCATTCGTTCACCCCCGCGCCGAACGCCTTGATCACGCCTTCGTTGCGCAGGCGGACGAGCGCGCGATAGCCGCCGTCCATCAACTCCTCGACGCGCGCATTGGAGGCATGGCGCGAGCCGTGCGACACCACGTCGACGTCGTGGACGTAGAGAATGTCGATGCGGTCGAGCCCCAGCCGTTCGAGCGACGCCTCGAACGAGCGCATCACCCCGTCATAGGAATAATCGTAGATTTGGCGACGGGTCGGCGTTTCGAAGAACTTGCCGATACCGGCGCATTGTTCCGGCCGGCACACTTCCAAGAGCCGGCCGACCTTCGACGACACGACGAAGTCGTCGCGCCGTTTTCCGCGAAAGAAGTGGTTGAGCCGGGTTTCGGCCAGGCCGAGTCCGTATTGCGGCGCGGTGTCGAAGTAGCGGCAGCCGGCCTCCCAGGCGGCATGCAGCGTCGCCTGGGCCGCCGCCTCGCTGAGCGGCTTGTAGAGATTGCCGACCGATGCCGAGCCGAAGCCGAGTTCGGCAAACGAGATCTCGTTGCCCGACCGGCATCGGAACGATCGGTGCCGGACTGCTGCGCCGCTGTCGTTCATCCGCGCCTCCTCATGCCTGCTTGGTCGGTTCCCTCAGTCCATCGGCTCGAAGACTTCGGGTCGAGATTTGGAGAATGCCACCAGTTCCGACATGACGCGGTTCAAGTGCGCCGTCATGGCGACCGCAGCGCCTTCGCCGTCGCGCGCCACCATCGCTTCATAGACGTTGAGGTGGTCCGAATAGGTTGCCACATATCCGGGCATGCCCAACAGGATTCGGCGCGCCCGTTCGAGATTGGCACGCGCCGAATCGATCGTTGCCCGGACACGGCCATAGGCCAGGGCCTCCATCAGGATCCGGTGGAATTCGAGATCGAGCATGTGGAAGCCCTGCCGGTCGTCCGCGTCGATCGCCGACTGTTGGTAGCGCATGTTGCGTTCGAGATCGGTGAGCGTCGCCTCCGACGCCTGCGGCGCCAATTGCCGCACCGTCTCGGCCTCGAGCGCGCGCCGGATGAACATGCTCTCCTCGACATCCGAGATGCGGATCTTAGTTACCCGTGTGCCACGCTGCGGCAGGATCTCGACCAGACCTTCGGTCTGCAGCCGATTGAGCGCCTCGGACACCGGAAAGCGCGACACGCCGAGCCGTTCGCAGATGACGTGCTTGTTGATCAGCGCTCCCGGCGGCAGCCCCGACGTGACGATGGCGTCGCGCAGAACCGTGGTGACGTGATCTGTCGTGCCACCCCGCGTCGGCAGATTGATGGGCGCCAGAAAGGCGTAGGCGTCGGTGATGTTCGCGTCTTCGATCATGTGCATTGTAGCATGTTAGTAGTTCATGGTACGACGTCAACCTCGCCGTTACATGCGGCCTGCCAAGACCGTCGGTCCGGCGAGTTCGCCTAGACAAAAGGATGAGAAACGATGGCGGTTGCCAAAGAGCCGCGTACCCTACGCCTTCACCCGCGCGATTCCGTCGTCATCGCCGTCGATGCCGTCGATGCGGGTGTCGTCACCGGCGAAGGCGTGACGGCGCTCGTACGGATACCGCGAGGCCACAAAATGGCAACCGTGCGCATTGCAGCCGGCGAGCCGATCGTGAAGTTCGGTCAGATCATCGGCTTCGCCTCCGCCGATATCCTTCCTGGCGATTACGTCCATACGCACAACTGCGATTTTCAACATTTTGAACGTGACCACGACCAACATGTCGGCGCCGCGGTCACCGAACTGCTGCCGCCGGAGGCGCGCGCCACCTTCCAGGGCTACCGCCGTCCGACCGGCCGGGCAGGCACCCGCAACTACGTCGCGGTGATGACCAGCGTCAACTGCTCGGCCACCGTCGCCCGCTTCATGGTCGAGGCGGTCAACCGCTCCGGCATTCTGGCCGACTACCCATCGGTCGACGGCGTCGTCTCCTTCGTGCACGGCACGGGCTGCGGCATGGCCGGCCAGGGGGAGGGCTTCGAGATCCTGAAGCGCACCCAGTGGGGCTATTCCACCAACCCGAACATCGCTGCGGTGCTGCTGGTCGGACTCGGCTGCGAGGTGTTCCAGATCGGCCGGATGAAATCGGAATATGGCATCGTCGAGGGCGATCATTTCCAGACGATGACGATCCAGGAGAGTGGCGGCACCCGGCGTAGCATCGAACTGGGGCTGGAGCGCATCAAAGAGCTGCTGCCGTTCGCCGCCAAGGCGCGGCGCGAGACCGTATCGGCGGCCGATCTCATCGTCGGCCTGCAGTGCGGCGGCTCGGACGGCTATTCCGGCATCACGGCCAATCCCGCCCTGGGCGTCGCCGCCGACATGCTGGTTAGCCACGGCGGCACGGCGATCCTCTCGGAGACCTCCGAGATCTACGGCGCCGAACATCTGCTGACCGGCCGCGCCGTAACGCCCGAGGTGGCCGACAAGCTGATGCAGCGCGTGCATTGGTGGGAGGACTATTGCGCCAAGTTCGGCGGCTCGATGGATAACAACCCGTCCCCCGGCAACAAGGCCGGCGGGCTGACCACCATCCTGGAAAAGTCGCTCGGCGCCGCCGCCAAGGGCGGCACCTCGCCGCTCCGGGCCGTCTACGAATACGCCGAGCGGGTTACGGACAACGGTCTCGTGTTCATGGACACGCCCGGCTACGACCCTGTCTCGGCAACCGGCCAGGTCGCGGGCGGCGCCAATATGATTGCCTTTACCACCGGGCGCGGTTCGGCCTTCGGCTGCAAGCCGGCGCCGTCCATCAAGCTCGCCACCAATTCCGACCTCTACCGCCGCATGACCGACGACATGGACGTCAACTGCGGCGATATCATCGACGGCGTCAGTCTGGAGGACAAGGGCCGGGAGATCTTCGAATTGATGCTGAAAATCGCTTCGGGCGAGCGCACCAAGTCGGAACTTCTCGGTTATGGCGACAATGAGTTTGTCCCCTGGCAGGTCGGTGCGGTGATGTGACGCCTCCGGCCGGGGGGGCTATCCGGCGCGCCATCGCTTACGGCGAGGCTCGCCACCGCGGTCTTCTTCGTCATGGAGCGAATCAGCTGTCTGGCGGAGTATCCGATCGCCCACGGCCCGGATCGTTTCGGCAACCGATGGCCGGCAGCGCAGTTGGTCCGGCCACTCACGCAAAAGTTGATTCGGCGCCCCTGTGTGTCGGTCGAATAACACTTCTCCATCCGCAGGTTGCGGCAAAATTCGGCAGAAAGCCGTGTCGCTACCATGCCGCCTTCCCCTGGACACCCGATCCGCGCGATATTAACAGGAGTTGTATCTTCCAAAGCTCGGGTGCGGGGTTGGCTCGCGACGGTTCACCTCTCCTGGAACATGAAAGCCTGTGGGCCGCGATCGATTCTATCGCGGCGATGTTCGGGCTCACGCCGTCGGGATTGGCGCGCCGCGCCGGTCTCAATGCGACCAGCTTCAACAAGTCCAAGCGCTATGGCAGCGACGGCCGTCCGCGCTGGCCGTCGACCGAATCGATTGCCAAAGTGCTCGATGCCACCGGCCTCGGCGTCCCCGCTTTCCTGGTGCTGGTCGGCGGTGCCGCGCTGACCGATGGCGGTCGCAACGGCGCTGTATCCCCGCTCGCGCTGCCGGACGGGTTTGCCGACGACGGCGCGGGTCCCTTTGCCGATGCGGCGCCCGGCTTCGCCCTGCCGCTGCACCTCGACGCGCCGCTGCTCGCCGTGGAGGTGAAGGATGGCTCTGCCCTGCCGCTGTACCGGCCCGGCGACCGGCTGATCGCCTCGCGGGCTGCCAAGGCCGAAAAGGGCGACCGCATCATCCTGTCGATGCTCGACGGACGCATGCTGATCCGCGCGCTGATGATCCGCACCCGGCGAACGCTGACCGTCAGCGCGCTGGCCGACGAACAGGCGTGCGAAGTGCTCCGGCTGGTTGATGTTGCCTGGACCGCCCGCATCCTCTGGGCCAGCCAATAGAGCCGCGGTGGCAGCGTTCGGAGCGATCGCAGCCGCGCTTCCGTTCGGGGGCTTCCGGATACGCATCGGGCGCCACGATGGAGCCCCATCGCCGCGCCCGGCCAAACGTCGTCGATGCAAACCCGAGCCGTCGGTTCAGCGCCCGTATCGCGCCGAGCCAACAGACTGGCAACCGATCACTCGGTCTGTTGTGCCTTGTGCTGGGCGTCCTTCAGCTGCTCTTCGAGCGTCTTACGCTTCTGCTGGATCTCGGACACGATCGCCTGCGCCCGCTTCTTGATCTCATCCGGCTCCAGCGGCTTGCCTTCGTTGGCCGCCTTGAAGCTGTCGAGCCCGAAGTTGAAGCTGACGGGGTTGGCGGCCTGACCCGTCGTGCCGATGGCCAGCGTCTTGCCCTTCTTCATGGCGGCGAATGTGGCATCCGACAACAGCATCTCAGAGATGCAGCCGTCCGGAGCACAGAAGGCGTACTTGGCCTCCTCCGGCTTGTTCTGGTCGATCTGCACCTTGATGCCCGGCTGCAGCAGCATGCCGGTCGGCACGATCATGCGAGCGATGCGGCGGGCTTCGCCCGAAAGTTCCAGCACCATGAAGGTGGCGAGAAACTGCCCGTCGGGCGTCCTCAGCTCATACGCCGTCTGGCAGAGTTCCTTCTTGGCCTTCTCGTCCTTCTGGCAGATCTTGATCCAGCCATCGGTCGGGGTATCGGCCGCCAGCGCGGATCCGACGGCCATACCGGGCAGCGTCGCCGCCGCCGTGACGACCGTCATGCACAGACGCTTCACCAAGCCCTTCAGAAATGCCATGTTCGTCCTTCCCGACGTATCGATCGCCCCGGCCCGACTGACCACCGGCGGTGGGTGCTTGAGAGCGCCCGACAGCTGGACACCCGCCTTTCGGAAACCTGATATTAAGCAACAGGCCGAAAGACCGCAGCGACGTATTAGCCGGCCAGCCGCCCCGATTCAATGGGGCAAAATGGTTGACGACGGTAGGTGACGCGGATTTGCGGCGACATGGTGGCGAGCCGCCGCCCGGCTTGCCCTCGAGCGCTGCCAGGCTTTCGGCAAGCCGGACCGTGTGACCATTCGGACACGCGTCGCCGTTACCGCTGCTGCCAGCCAAGCGTCTCAGCCGGCGCCGGAAGCGATGCGGCGGAGGAATTCGTCCATCCGCCGGTGACTTTCGGCAGCCAGACGCGTGTCGAATCCCTGGAACACATGCACGCCGCCGGGGAACACCGCCAGATCGGCCTCGTTGCCAGCTGCCTGCCAGCGCGCCGCCATGAACAGCGAATCGTCCAACAGGCAATCCTTGGTGCCGACGGAGAACAGCGCCGGCGGCAGCCCGTCAAGCTTGGCGTGGATGGGTGAGATATCCGGATCGGCGGTCGAGCCGCCGCGCAACAGAAAATGGCGGACGAACATCTCGACGTCGCGGGTGTTGAGGATGAGGCGGCTCCCGCCCCAGGACCGCGCACTCGGCGTCAGGTTGAGATCGTAGACCCCGGCGACCAGATTGGCGCCGGCAAAGGGTGTCAGCCCGTGCCGGTCGCGCAGGCGTAAGAGCGTGACCACGGACAGATGCGCGCCGGCCGATTCGCCGCCGATGGCGAGCACGGTGGTACCGAATACGTCGACCGCCGAGCGGGCGAGCCACAGCGCCGCTGCCTCGCAGTCGTCGGGCCCCTTCGGATAGGGATGCTCCGGCGCCAGCCGGTAGTCGATCGAAACGCCGGCAAAGCCGCACGCGTCGGCGATGTGCTCGAGGCGCGGGTCGGCCTGGTCCGCTGTTCCCCATACCCAGCCGCCGCCATGGATGTGCAGATAGACGCCTGTTGTCGTGCCCGCCGCCGGGCGGATGATGCGCAAGCCGATCGGACCGTGCGGGCCCTCGATCGTCAGCGTCTCGGCCCGCGGCGAGCGCGGCGCCAAAGGGAAGGGACCGAGGCCGAGCGCCCGCATCGCGCGGATATCGCGCGGCTCGAACGTCCAGGGGTCTTCCGTTGCCTCGATCTTGGCCAGTATTTCTGCGTTGAGTGCGCGGGTCTCGGGATCGATTGCCTCGTCCGAGAACAGGCGGGGGTCGATGGTGACGGCCATTGACTGTCTCATCCTCCTAACATCGCTTTCGCTGCGCGGGCGCGTCGCGCGCCGACCCGGCGGTTGCGACCGATGCTGCGGCGATCCGGCCTCGCATGTGGCCGAATTGGCAGCATTGCGGACCATCCTCCGTGCAGTCCGTTGACGTTGCCCGGTCGATATGAAACCGTTGCGCCGGTTGCAGTTGACCCTAACAGGCGACATGTCGAACGTCATCACTGCGCATCTCGATCCGACGGCCGTACTTCTGCTGCAGGGTACGATTGTCCTCTTCGTGCCGTTCGCGCTTTGGTATGCTCTGTCGCTCGGCCGCTTCTTTCCGCTCGCCGCCATCCAGATCTTCGCCGGCATCCTGTTGGGCCCGTCGATCTTCGGCTCGGTCGCGCCCGACATCTACAAGATGCTGTTTTCGGCGGAATTGCAGGGCGGGGTCAACGCGCTTGCGGCTTTCGCCGTGATTCTGTTCGGCTTCAAGGCTGGCACCGAGACCGACATCGACCAGATCGCCGACGGTGGCCCGACCGTGGTGGCGGTCGGCTTTGGCGGTTTCTTCGTCACGCTGGCCATCGGCGCCGCCTTCGGCCACGCCGTTGCCGTGGCATTCCCGGCAACCGTCGGCATTGGCGGCGTTCCGCTGTTCACCATCGCCTTCGGCCTCGTCATCGCCGCCTCGGCGCTGCCGATGCTGACCTCGATCTGCCGCGACGTCGGGTTGATCCGCACCAGGGTCGGCGCCCTGGCGCTCGCCTCGACCGGCATGAGCGAAGTGCTGCTGTGGGGCGGAATCGCCGCCATCCTGCCGTTCTGCAGCCGGCGCTGGGAGGGAGCGGACGCCGCGCTGTGGGCGATTGCCTCCGGCGTCGTCTCCGTGCTGTTCGTCCGGTTCATTGCCGGGCCGATCCTGTTGCGCCTTGTCGATCGCGGCACGCCGGAGCGGGTGATCATGAGCGCCGTCATGATCCTGTTGTTCGCGGTCTCGGCGACGACCTTGACCTTCGGCCTGCATCACATGTTGGGGGCCTTCATCGTCGGACTGTTCCTGCCCGAACGGGTCAGGCATCTGGCCGCCGACCGGCTGGACATCCCGACTGCTCTGGTGCTGATGCCGTTCTTCTTCCTCTCCATCGGCCTGAAGACCAGCTTCTCCTTGACCGATCACGCGGCGTGGACGGTGTTCGTTCTGGGGCTGACCGCCTGCATCGGCGGGCGCGTGCTGTCGTCCGCCGTCGCCGCGCGCCTGACGGGCGAATCCTGGCCGGCCGGCATCGCCATCGGCTTTCTCATGCAGACCAAGGGGCTGATGGGCCTCGTCGTGGTCTCGGCTTTTGCCGATCGCGGCCTGTTCGGCGCGCCGGCGGTGTCCGCCCTCGTAGTGATGACGGTGGTCTCCACCTCGCTGACCATGCCGGTATGCAACCTGATCGTCGCCGGCTTCGGCGAACGATTGGGTCTGCAGGTCAAGCCGCGACCGCAGCCGGATACGTCGTCGAACTGACGGGCGCCGCGATGGCTTGCCCGGGGTTCTGCCCGGGCGGCGCCAGCCGTCACAGCGCCTCGATCAGCACCGTCGTCGTGCCAATCTCGATGGTATCGCCGATGTGGATCGGCGCCTTGCCGGTCACCACGGTGCCGTTGACGACGACCGGGTTGACCTTGCCGCCGTCGAGGATCTGCATCGAGCCGTCGCGGTCGTCGATGACGATGACCGCGTGCTGCTTGCGCGAGATCGTGTCATCGCCGAAATCGAGCGGCACACGGTTCGATGTCTCCCGGCCGATCGAATTGGTGCCGGGATAGACGGGACGCGCATTGCCCGCGCCGGGCCCGCCGACGATCACCAGCTTGGCGTACGGCGGCTTCGACTTCTGCGTGACGAAATAGGTGCCGAGGTCGTCGGTATCGCCGGCCACGCGCTCCACGTCGCCGGCCTTCAGATGCTGTGCGACCCGGGTGCTCTCGTCCCGCGGACCTGAACCCGTCATGCTTCTCAAACCCCCTGAGTTCCGCCGCCGCCTTCCCGATCGGAAACGGTCGGCACCGGCGAAGTCTGACCCCGGAGCGCGACGCTGTCACATGAAATCATGCGGCAGCCGAATCGGCGCTCGAACTGCTCGCTGGCAGGATGATGTCGGATGAATCGCCGCTGCGATCCCATCTGAAATCATGCTGCTCCAGACACCGGGCCTTTGGCGCCCGACTGCGCATGATGAACACCTTGCCCGCCCGGTCAAGCGTCCCAGCGCGCTTCGCGCCAAACCGTAACCCTGCGCCTCGGCGCCAAGCAATACCCTGCGCCAATCGCCACGCAGTGCCAAAACCCGGCGCTGCACTCAGCCGCTCATGCCGACTGCAGCAGCTGCCGGCGGAAGCGGAACGTCACGCCGCCAAGCGTCACCAGATCGCCGTCGGCCAGCACCGAATGGTCCTTGTAGACGCCGTTGATCAGCAATTGATTCGGCTCTTCGCGCCCGGCCGTCTGGTTGTGGATCTCGAAATCGCCGGTGAGACCCAGTTCCAGCAGCGCATGATGCCGCGACACGGTGACGTCGCGGATGCGGATGTCGTCGTCGGAATGCCGGCCGATCATTACCCGCGGCCGGGCGACGGACACGATCTTGGGATCGTCGTCGAATTCGAGGATGGCGAGCGGTCCTGAGGCGGCGGACGGGCGCGGCGCAACCGGGATCGGCTCGGCCGCTGCCATGGTGAGGCCAACCGGCTGCGGCACGACCCGATGCCGGATCGCCGTCACTGCGATGCCGCCGGCAACTGCAAGCACGATGACGATCAGCAAGGAGATCTGAAAGCCACCGGTAGCGATCAAATCAAACATCTATCTGTTGTCCTGCCGCATGATCCCAATCGGTCCGACCCATATGACGCCGCGCGCGCCTTCAGCACAGTCAACAATCCGCCTCGGCCTACAACCGCCTGCGTCTGCCAACTGCGTAAGGCTAGCGAATTATTCCTGTCTCGATCATGAACGATCGACTTGGGAACCGCAATCAGGCTGCCGCGGAGTGCCCCGAATCGAGGATATCTGCCGCCGCCGCGTATTTGTATGCTAATTTCTACGCCTAAATGCGTACTCGTCCAGCACTGCGTGCGCGTCGGCTGCCGCCTTGCCACACGAGACGCATGCGGGCGAAAGAATAGCTTTGGACTTGCAAGGGGGAGGGAACCGTTCGATATTGAAAACGACCCTCTGTGATGGTCGGCGCCGAGCATCCGGCAAGATCAGTTGCGATGCGATAGCTGTGCGTGTCTTTTCGCTGCCGTCGGTTGTCAGGCCTGTCGCGGCCTCCGGCACGGGGTGGCCAGGAAGGTGGCCGCCGGACCGCCGGACGGACAGGCAACGCGGCGTTCGCTCAATGACCGGGGGACCAACAGAAGGCGGGATCGCCGGGCCGGCGCGCTCGGTGGCCACCGCCGGACCAGGGACGGAACGTCAATTCTTCTCAAGGAGTTCGAAGTGTCGATCGATTCGAATTACCGGTTCGTCATTGCCGACGACCATCCTCTGTTTCGCGGCGCGCTGCGCCAGGCCATAGAGGTCATGGTCAAGGGTGTGACGATTTCCGAGGCCGGTTCGCTCGACGAGGTCACGGCCCTGCTGGAACGTGGCGAGGACGTCGATCTCGTGCTCTTGGATCTCAACATGCCCGGTGTGCGCGGCTTCTCCGGGCTGATGTATCTGCGCGCCCAGCATCCGAGCGTGCCGGTCGTCGTCGTCTCGGCGACCGAGGATCCGGCGACCATCCGGCGCTGTATGGAGTTCGGCGCTGCCGGCTTCATCTCCAAGTCGCTGGGAACCACCCTGATCCACGAGGCGCTGTCGACGGTGATGGCGGGCGGCATCTGGACGCCGCCGGGCGTCAATCTGGCCAGCGCCCAGGATGACGAGACCTCGGCGCTGGTGAAGCGTCTGGCGACCTTGACGCCGCAACAGGTGCGCGTGTTGATGATGCTGTCCGAGGGGCTGCTTAACAAGCAGATCGCCTATGAGCTCGACGTGTCCGAGGCGACGGTCAAGGCGCATGTCTCGGCCATCCTGCAGAAGCTGGACGTCGACAGCCGCACCCAGGCGGTGATTGCGGCCTCCAAGATCGAAGCCGGTCAGTGGCAGTCGCTGACGACGGCGAACTGAGCGGGCGCCCGCCGCGAACTCGGGCGAGCGGCGGCGATGGCATGCCGCCGTCCGCGAGGGGCGACACGGTTTGTCGAGGCGATCGGCGTCGTGCGCCCGCGCCAAGGCATTCGACCGGGACGGGCAATCCCGCGCTCGACCGGCCCGTGCCGTACCGGGCGTCTACTCCGCCGCCGTCGAATGCCGGATCTGCGCCAGCGCCGATCTCAGCGCCGCCGGGCGGATCGGTTTGTTCAAGACGATCAGCCCCTTGTCGCGCGCTTCCTCGCGCACCTCCGGGCTGCGGTCGGCGGTGATCAGCATCGCCGGCAAATCCGCGCCGAACCGCCATCTGAGCTGCACCACCGCCTCGATGCCGGTGCCTTCGTCGAGATGGTAGTCGACGATGAGCGCGTCGGGCGCCTTGCCGCGCTCCTTCAGCGCCGCCAGCGCCTCGCGGTGGTCGCGTGCCGAGATGACGGCGCAGCCCCAACCGCCGATCAGCTTTTCCATGCCGGCAAGAATGGATTGATCGTTGTCGATGCACACCACCAGCATGCCCTCGAAGCGGTCGAGCGCCACGGCGTGCGGCGGGGTATCCGGCGTCTGGCCGGGAAGGACGACGGCAATCGGCTGGTCGAACGAAAAGCATGAGCCGCGGCCCGGTTCCGACTGCACCTTCACCGCCGATCCCAAGACCCGGCTGATGCGCTCGACGATCGACAGCCCGAGCCCGAGGCCGCGTGCCACCCGCGCCCCCGCCGGCAGCCGCTCGAACTCCTGGAAGATCATCTGCTGGCTCGCCAGCGGGATGCCAAGGCCGGTGTCCAGTACTTCGATGGCGAGCCGCCCGCGCCGTCGCCGGCAGCCGACCAGCACCTTGCCCGGCCGAAGCCGATCGCCCGGCGTGTACTTGATGGCATTGGAGACGAGGTTCTGCACCAGACGCCTCAACAGCCGCTTGTCGGAGCGGACGCTGAGCGCGGAGGGAACGACCTTCAGCGTCACCCCCTTCTCGTGCGCGATCGGCTCGAACTCGATCCTGAGCGGCCGGAGGATATCCTCGATGGCGAAGACGGTGAACTCCGGCTTCAAGGCGCCGGCATCGAGCCTGGATATGTCGATCAGCGCGCCGATGATCTCTTCCACCGCATCGAGCGACAGGTCGATATTGCCGGCCAGCTCGGAGAATTGGCTGTCCACCGACTGTTCTAAGAGGCTCGCCGCATAGAGCCGCGCCGCGTTCAACGGCTGGGCGATATCGTGCCCGGCATGCGCCAGGAACTTGGTCTTGGAAATGTTGGCCTCGTCGGCGCCCTGTTTGGCGATGGTCAGCGCCTCGTTGAGCCGGGTCAGCTCCTCCGTGCGCTCGCGCACGGGTTTTTCCAGGGTCTCGTTGGCGCGCGCCAACTGCTCGGCCGCCTCGACGCGTTCGGTGATGTCGGTCCAGGTGGCGACGATGCCGCCATCGGGCATCGGGCTGGAACGGACTTCGACGACCCTCCCCGACGAGGCGAAACGTTCCTGGAACGGCACCGGCATCAGGATCAGCCGATCGATGCGGTCCTTGACGATGCGCTCGGGATTGCCGGGCCCGAGCTCGCCGCGCTCGGCCGAGGCCCTGAGGATGGTCGACAGCGTCGTGCCGGCCTGTGCCTGCTCGGGAGCCAGTGCCATCACCTGATGGAACTGCCGGTTCCAGCAGATCAATCGCAGTTCGCGGTCGAATACGGCAATGCCCTGCGCCACCTGATCGAGCGCGGTCTGCAACAGATCGCGGTTGTACTGGATGGCGGACGAGGCGTCGTCGAGCAGCTTGCGCGCCACTTTCGAGGCCGGGTCCCGGCGCTTGACCAGCAGCGACAGCACGAGGCGCGACGAGGCCGCACCGATCGCCGAGGCGAGCAGCTGTTCGGATAGCCGCAACAGCCGTGGATCGGCCGGTGTGTCGTTCGACCGGACCAGCCGATGCGAGCGGTAGAAGTCGTCGAAGGCCCGTTCGGTCCGCTCCTCGCCGAGATAGCGCGACACGGTGGAGCGCAGATCGGCCAGCGTCACCGCGGTTCGCCACAGCCGCAGCGGCGCCGCGGTGGCGAGTTCGGACGGCACGAAGATATTGGCCTGCAACCGCTCGATCGCCTCCGGCCGCGCCGACAGCGACGCCGCGACGAAGGTGGCAACATTGGCGGCGAGGCTCCAGAACACGCCGTGCACCAACGGATCGAAGCTGAAGCCGAACAGCGCCCTGGGCTTCAGCAGCCACAGACCGAACGGGCCGTCGTCGACGAGCGACTGCGGCAGGTAGCCGGCATCGACGAAAGACGGGATCAACAGCGTATAGAGCCAGATCAGGAACCCGACCGACATGCCGGCGATGGCGCCCCTGGCGGTTGCGTCGCGCCAGATCAGCCCGCCGAAGAACGCCGGCGCCAGTTGCGCCATGGCGGCGAAGGCGACGAGGCCGATGTCGGCGAGCGCCACGCCGTCGACCGCGGCGAGGTAGTAGAGGTAGGCGAGGGTGAGAATGACGAATACGGCGATGCGGCGGATCCATAACAGCGTCTTGCCGATGTTCTCCGGCTCCGGCACGTCCGGGTAGCGCCCGCGCAGGATCAGCGGCACCACCAACTCGTTGCACACCATCAGCGACAGGGAGATGGAGGCGACGATCACCATCGCCGACGCCGCCGACAGGCCGCCGACGAACGCCATCAGCGTCACCAGCCCCTGGCCGGCGTCGTGCGGCAGCCGCAGCACGAAAGTATCGGCATCGACGCTGTCGCCGAAGCGGATCAGACCGCCGAGCGCGATCGGCACGACGAACAGGTTGATGGCGACGAGATAGCTCGGGAACAGCCAGCGCGCCGCCTTGAGTTCGTCCTCGTTGTTGTTCTCGACGACCGTGACGTGGAACATCCGGGGCAGCAGGATGATCGCGAAGAAGGACAGCAGCGACATCACGATCCAGCTGCCGCCTGAGGGCGGGCTGGAAAACATCTGTTGCGCGCTGGTGGTCGCCAACGCGGGAATAAGCCCGGAAAAGCCGCCGAAGGCGGTATAGACGACGAAGATGCCGACGATCGAGAAGCTCAACAGCTTGACCACCGACTCCGCCGCCACCGCCAGCATCAGCCCGCGCTGGTGCTCGGTGGCATCCACGTGTCTGGTGCCGAACAGGCAGGCGAACAGCGCCATGGCGAGAGCCACCGCGGCGGCGATATTGGGCTCCAGCAGCCGCCGCCCGACGCTGTTCGACTGGGCGACCAGCGTCGACACCTCGGTCGATACCGCCTTCAACTGCAACGCGATGTAGGGGACGATGCCGATGAAGGCGATAATGGTGACGACCGCGGCGACGACCTCGCTCTTGCCGTAGCGCGCCGCCATGAAGTCGGCGACCGAGGTGATGCGTTCGGCCTTGGCCAGCCGGATGATCCGCTTCAGCACCGGAAAGAACACCACGAACATCAGGATCGGGCCGATGTAGATGGTGAGGAAGTCGAAGCCGCGGTGGGCGGCGAGACCGACCGAGCCGAAGAACGTCCAGGAGGTGCAGTAGACCCCGAGCGTCATCGAATAGACCAGCGGCCGGCTGGCGCCGCGCGCGATCCGCGGCTTGGCCTTGTCGCCATAGTAGGCGATGGCGAACAGCGCCAGGATGTAGGCGAGGGCGACGGTGATGACGACCCAACCCTGGTGCATGGCTTTCCGACCCGTTCCGCCCGTCCGGCGTGCGCTCCTCGTCGCACGCCTTTGATCGGAAAGCGGATCACAACCGCGGCCCGCTGTCCATGTGGAATTAGGACGGCAGGCCATGGCTGACCTGCGCCGATGTCGACAACGGCTGCCATGGCTTGACCCGGCTCGATAATTGTCGGAATTCAAGAGCATCCGCTGGTATGAGTTGCTGCAGGCGGATGGCCCCGCCGCCGCACCGGACAGAGACGAGCCCGTCGTGTCGATCGATCTGACCCAGTTCATCAGCCGCATCGCCCGGGAGACCCCCGGCAGCGAGATCAGCGCCGTCGCCGACTACGGCCGCGCCCGCCCGTCCGTGATCCCGCTGTGGGTCGGCGAGGCCGACCTGCCGACGCCGCGCTTCATCTGCGATGCCGCCACCCGCTCGCTCGCCGCCGGCGAGACCTTCTACACCGGCACGCGCGGCATTGCCGAGCTGCGCCAGGCGCTGGCTGCCTATCATGCGCGGCTCTATGGCGGCAGCTTCTCGCCCGAGCGCTTCTTCGTCACCGGCTCCGGCATGCAGTCGATCCAGGTGGCGCTGACGCTGGTTGCCGGCGCGGGCGACGAGGTGATCGTGCCGACGCCGGCCTGGCCGAACTTCGCCGCCGCCGTCGGCGTACGCGGGGCACGGCCCCGCGTCGTTCCCATGCGCTTCGGCAATGCCGGCTGGGTGCTCGATCTCGACGATCTCGCCGCGGCCATCAATGCGAATACCCGGGCGATCTACTTCAACAGCCCGTGCAATCCGACCGGCTGGACGGCGAGCCGCGACGAGTTGACGCGTGTGCTCGATCTGGCGCGTCGGCACGGGCTCTGGATTGTCGCCGACGAAGTCTATACGCGCTTCGTCTACGACGGCACCGCTCGCGCTCCGTCGTTCCACGACGTCGCCGAACCAGACGATCGCATCCTTTACACCAACACCTTCTCGAAGAACTGGGCGATGACCGGCTGGCGCGTCGGCTGGATCGAGGCCGATCCGAGCCTCGGCGGTGCGATCGAGAACCTGCTGCAGTATTCGACCTCGGGCGTCGCCGTCTTCATGCAGCGCGGCGCCGTGGCGGCGCTCGAACAGGGCGAGGGCTTCGTCGAGCACCTGGTGGCGCGGGTCAGGCGCAATCGCAACCTTGTTTCCGATGCGTTTGCCAAGACCCCACGCATCCGCTTCTCAAATCCCGCCGGCGCCTTCTATATGTATTTTGCCATCGACGGCGAACCGGATACCGCCCGCCTGCCGTTCCGCCTGATGGACGAGATCGGCATCGGTCTGGCGCCGGGGGGTGCCTTCGGCGCAGCAGGCAACGGGTTCTTGCGGTTATGCTTCGCCCGCTCGGCCGAAAGCGTCGCCGAGGCAGTCGATCGCCTGACCCGCTGGGTGGCCGAGACGGCCTGAGGTTTCCGGCGCCACCGCTTCTGCCGACGACGGCGATATCCCGCTTGGCGGTTGTGGGCAGGGGCGGCACTATCGGGGCGGCGGCCGGCGCGGTGAGTCGTTCATCGCGACCGGACACTCGGCGCGACGACGCAGTTGCAGTTTTGACTAAACAGCGCACAGCTGCTTTTGTCGTGATCGGGCAATTGGCGCGTCGCTGGAGCGAAGGCAGGAGCATCGTCGCGTGGCATCGATCCAGATCCCCACCGTTTCCGAGGCCCGGCTCCTCAGCGTCTTGGACACGGCCGTCGACGGCCTCATCGTCATGGACGATCAGGGCCGGGTGCTTGTGTTCAACAAGGCCTGCGAGACGCTGTTCGGCTACATGGCGCTGGATGTCGTCGGCCACAACATCAAGATGTTGATGCCGCCGGAGTTTTCCGACAACCACGACCGCTACATCTCACATTATCTTGAGACCGGCGAGCGGCGGATCATCGGCATTGGCCGCGAGGTGCGCGGCAAGCACAAGGACGGCACCGTCTTCCCGCTCGAACTGTCGGTCGGCGAGGCGCATACGCCGGACGGACGGCAGTTCATCGGCGTGCTCAGAGACTTGCGCTCCCGCAAGGCGGTGGAACAGCGGCTGAACGTACTGCAGGGCCAACTCGTCAACATGGCGCGCGTCCAGGCAATCGACGAGATGGGCGCCGCCATCGCCCATGAGCTCAACCAGCCGCTGACCGCAGTCATGCTGTATCTGCAGGCCGTCAACCGCAAGATGGGCTCGCTCGATGAGCCCGAGAAGCTCGGGCCGGTGCTGGACATCCTGGTCAGGGCGCTGCGCGAGGCCGAGCGGGCGAGCGGCATCATCCAGCGCATGCGCCATTCGGTCGAGCGGCGCGAGCCGGAACGTCAGTCGAGCGACTTGAATGCGCTCCTTGACGAGGCGCTGGAGTTGACCCTGATCGGGCACAACATCGACAGCCTTGAGGTCGAGCGCGACCTCGACCCGGCCTTGAGCTCGGTCGACGTCGATCCGATCCAGATCCAGCAGGTGCTGACCAATCTCATCCGCAACGCGCTCGAAGCCGTCAGGAAGTCGGCGGTGCCGAAGATCCGCCTTGCCAGCCGTCTCGACGAGTCGAACGCCTATGTCGACATAGAGGATTCCGGGCCCGGCATCCCGCTCGAGGTGGCGGCCAGCCTGTTCAAGGCCTTCGCCTCGACCAAGCGGTCGGGTCTGGGCCTGGGGCTGATGATCTCGCGCTCGATTGCACAGAATCACGGCGGCGATCTGACCGTCGATGCTGGCGGCAACGGCCGCGGCGCCACGTTCACGCTGCGTCTGCCGCTGATCGTCATGCAAAACATCTCCGACGACTAGACGCCAAGCCTGGATCTGCGGCGCAATGTCCCTGCGACTGTTTCCGAAACGCTTGCGCCGCCGTCGCCGAACAGTATTCTCGTCGAGGGATTCGACATGGGCAGGCGAGAAGATGGTCAAATCTCGTCTGTATCCAGCCTAGTCGTGAGACAGATCAAAGACTGACATCTTAACTGGCAATAGATGTCGTTAGGACAGTTTGATTTCGCCCACATCGTCGGCACGATATCGTTCAGTCGCGACAGAGGACAGCCGCAAGGCGTCCGAGGTTGGGAAACGGTCAGGCGGGCCGGGCACCATTTGGTTCGGATGGAGCCCTGAGACCTTGTGGGGGGTATCTCGTTCGATTTCGGCCGGCCCGCGGCGGAGGCTCCATGCGCTGCACGGCTTGGCTGTCGGACGGCCGCGTCCTTGGCCCTTTCCGGGAAGCTCCGGAAGGCGCATCGGCGGTGGCAGGGATTGGGCAGGTTTTGGGGTATGTGGCCGGAAGGGCGATCGATGCGCCGAAAATGCGACGAGATCGGCTTTGCCTGCAGAGGAAAGATCTGGCGTTTGATACGCAGTTTCCCCTATACTGCCGCTGAACAAAAACGGGCGGGAAACGCGCTGTCGATGAGGCTCGGGTGACTAATATGGCTGGCAACATCAACAACCACGAAATGATCTACATAGTCGACGACGATCCGGCCGTCCGCGATGCGTTGTCCGTCGTCTTCTCGCTCGAGGGCTTCGGTGTTTCGGCCTACGAAACCGCCGACAGCTTCCTGGAAGCGACGCGCAAGGCGATTCCGGCCTGTGTCATCGTCGATGTCCACATGCCCGGCCGCTCCGGCATCGATCTGCTGAAGGTTTTGAACGCGCAGCACTATCCGGCGCCGATCTTCATCATCTCCGGCCAGGGCGACATTCCGATGGCGGTGAGTGCCATCAAGTATGGCGCTTTCGACTTCATCGAGAAGCCGTTCGATGCCGACACCGTCGTCGACCGGGTGCGCAAGGCGATCGCTACGGTCGACCGGCACCGCAACGGCGAAACCAGGTCGCCGACCACGGCAGACTTCCCCGGCAAGGATCTGCTGACGCCGCGCGAACTGGAAGTGCTGGCGCAGATCACCGGCGGCGCTTCCAACAAGGAGGCCGGTCGCCAACTCGGCATCAGCCCGCGCACGATCGAAGTGCATCGTGCCCGCATCATGGAAAAACTCGGCGCCCGCAACGCCGCCGATCTCGTTCGCATCGTGCTGACGCGCGAAGCCGAGCAAGGCTGAGCCGATCCCAGGGAGGGACAAGACCCCGATCGTGTCACCACGGGTAGGTGGCGGTCGGGGTGATCGGACCATCGTGACGGTAGCGCCGGCGGCGCCGGTTCGTCTGCGATCTCTGTGCAATAGCTCTCCCAATCCGACGTTTGGTCGTGTCGCCGCGATGCTGGTCCGGCGACCGCGGGGTGTTGCTGCGGTCGGCATAGGGAGGACTACGAATTGGACTCGCCTCGGGTGGCGCGCACATTGTAAGTACGGCGATGGATGTTGTGTGCAATCGCCGATGCGATCTGGCCCGAGGAGCGGTTCGTGAAGGTTCATATTCTCGAAGACGACGCGGGAGTGAACGAATCGCTGCGGACGCTGTTGCAGGCGTTCGGCTATACGGTCACGTCGCACGAGAATGCCGCGAGCTTCTTTCTGGCGCATCCGCCGGAAGCGGACGAGTTGGTGATCGTCGACCTCGGCCTGCCGGACATCGACGGCGCCAGCGTCATCCGCTGGGTCGAGAGCCTGTCGCGGCCGCCGCGCGTCATCGTCATCTCCGGCCAGCCGCAGCGCTTGATCGATCGGGCGCTGAAGGACGTCCCGAATATCACCGTGCTGCGCAAGCCGCTGAGCGGCGAGAGCCTGATGCCGCTGTTGACCTGACGGCGGGGCGCGTTGCCCATCGATCAGCTGATAGTTTGCCGATCGAATTGACCGGCCGCCGATGCGGAGGCCGGACCGGCAAGCCCGTCACGATCGGTGTGGAGCGGAGCCCGATCGATCGGAATTTGCGGCGCCTGCGGCAAGGGCGGGCGGCGGCCCGGGCCAACCGGGTGTGAAAACGAGTCCGGACGATGGGCGAATCGCGCCGTTGGGTTGGCGCTTCGAGGCGGCATTGCGTCCCGACGCGTGGGCTGGCGGGGCTGCCGTGATGGACCGTAGCCGATGGTCCGGCGGCTTCGGAGATTCACCTGCCGTTTACTGTCCCGATCGATGTAATCGTTTACCGCTCGGCAGCTCAGATGATTCGGCATGGCGAGCGGTTTGACATACCCCAAAGTGCAGCTCGTGGCCGGCGAAATGGCGGGGTCTCGACCGGCTTCGCCGCGCATTCGTACAATCACGGCGGGTATCTCGGTAGCACTCAGCCACGTTCGGCCGACTGTTCTGCCATTCATCAGAATTGCCGGGCTGTCGCGGGACGGCACGGACATTGGACCAACCATTAACCATTTGCCCCGTCTTAGAGGTCGAAGCGTCACCACAGATCGGTGGGCGCGTCGATGAGTGCAGCTCTTCGTTGCTATCTGTACGTACATATACGATATTGAATACGAATCGAGTGGGCGGAGAGCTCGGTGTTTGCGTGTGCACTGCAACCCGGCCGGAACAACCAGACGTAGCCCTCCGCTAAAGCACCGGCAGGTCGTCAATAGGTAGATTGTCGTAAGTATGGCAACCAAATTGTGCGTCTAAAGGCGAGTGTATAGGTTCCCCTACGGATGACAGAAACGTAGTTATCCAGATCACTCCAAGGTAGCGTTCTGGGAAAACGTTCACCGAGGTGTGATGGCAAACCGATGACCGGTTTGCCGAACACGAATCGATTTCTTCCTGCGGACGGACGTCGTGCAAGCGGCGGCAGGGTAATCGATGCGAGGAGGGAAAAACATGGCTTACACTGAGCACGATAACGTAGCATCGGGCGTCGTTATACCCTTGCGCACGTCCGATAGGGACGTGGAATGGCGTGAATTCGCCCGCTCGACCCGCGTCAAATACCAGCGGCTCGAGCAACATTCGGTTGTTTTCTACGAAGGCGACAAGGCGGATCGGGTCTTCGAAGTGATCGAAGGCGCAGTAATGCTTTTCAAGCTTTTGCCCGACGGTCGCCGCCAAGTTGTCGACGTGCTCGGACCGGAAGACGTCTTCGGCCTGCCGCGCGGCAGGGACTATGACTGCAACGCCGAGACGCTGTCGCGCACCACTCTCAGGGTATTCGACCGCCGCGATGCTGAAAACCGCACTGAGGTACAGGGCCATCTCGCCCGTTGCCTGACTGCCCAGGTCGAAAAGCTGCATGACCATGCCGTGCTGCTCGGCCGCAAGTCCGCCTTCGAGCGCGTCGCCTCCTTCCTGTTCCGTTGCGTCCCCGCCTGCCAGCAGCTCGACTGCCTCGGCGACCAGCGCACCGGCGGCGAGAGCGTCATCGTCCTCAATATGACACGCCAGGAAATCGCCGACTACCTCGGCCTTACCATCGAGACGGTCAGCCGCGTGATCTCGGAATTCAAGCGCAAGGGACTGATCCTGTTGGAGAAACAGGACCGCATCCGCATCAACAACCTGTGCGGCATCTGCCGGCTGACCGGCACCCACTGAAGCCCTTTCTCCCAACCGCATCGAGGAAAATGCCGGTCGAAACCTTTCGGCCGGCATTGTCACATCTGCGCCCGCCGGTGGACCGGGCAGGGCGGGAGCGAAGCGCCCGGCGCAGTGCATTTTCATATCGGGCCGAGTCGGGCAATGTTTTCGATCGCGGTGCGGCTAGTGGAGCGAATTCGACATTTGAGTCCCAACTCGCGGTCGGATCGGAACTCAAATGTCGAATTCAAAGCTCCACTAGATTCAGACGGTTGCTAGTGGTCCCTTGACTCCGACATTTGCTCAAGCGCGTGCGGCAAGTGGGACGCAAATGTCGGAGTCGGACCACTAGACCCGTCCGGGGCAAGGCCCAAGACCACGACCGATATCAATGAGTTGGAGCGCGATCCATGGCGAAGGCCGCACGCACGCGTCGCCATCCGGCTCTCGCGGCTTGTGGTCGCAGGTAGGCGTCGCCCGAACATCGTCGGCATCTTGGGGATCGCGTGCCGGCGTTGCCAGGCGCCGACGAACGCGGCATTGTCCCGCCGGTTTCGATCCGCCCCGCAGCCTTCGCGCTGAAACGCCGCACCAGGAATGCCATCGTGTCCGCGACCCCTGCCACCCAGTTTCTCAAAGCGCGCAACATCGACTTCGACCTGCTCGAATACGCGCATGATCCGCGTGCCGAGGCCTACGGGCTTGAGGCGGTGGAGAAACTCGGGCTCGACGCTGCAAGCGTTTTCAAGACGCTGGTGGTCTCGGATGAGGGAACGCCGGCGCATCACGCGCTGGTGCTGGTACCGGCGGCGGAGAAGCTGAACCTGTCGGTCGCCGCCAAGGCGTTGGGGTGGAAGCGCGCAGCGATGGCAAAGCCGGCCGATGCGCAGCGGCTCACCGGCTACGTGCTCGGCGGCATTTCGGCCTTCGGCACCAAGAAGCCGCTCCCGGTGTTGGTCGACGACAGCCTCGTCGGCCAAGCGAAAATCCATCTTTCCGGCGGCAAACGCGGGCTGGAGATCCGCGTGGCAGCTGCGGACCTCATCGCAGCGTTGTCGGCCGTGGCGGCACCGATCTGTGCCTGAGGGGTGATTCGGCACCGTGGGTACTGGACCGGCGCGGACCGTCCGAAGCGCCAGTGTCGACACAAAGCCCCTGTGAATGCAAGCATTGATTGTGCAATCGTGCATTTGTGCCAGAAAAGTGCAATTTTCGGGACGATGCGTCAGACTGCGACGGAATGCCGCGCATTCGGCCGGGCCAGATAGGCATCGAACGCCGCGGCGACGACGCGCACCAGCGGCCGCCCCGCCTCGGTGACGCTGACGCGGGTATCGGTCACTTCGGCGAGCCCGTCGACAACGAGCCGGTCGAGCGCCGCCACGCTGCCCATCAGCATCGATTGCTTGACGCCGAAGGCGCGACAGACGTCGCCAGTGTCGACGGTGAAATCGCACATCAGCCGCTCGATGATCGCGCCGCGCAACCGGTCTTCGAGGCTCAGCTCCTTGCCCTTGACCGTCGCCAGATGCCCCGATTCGATTGCCGCGCCCCAGCCGCCGACGTCCTGGATGTTCTGCACGTAGCCATTCGGCAGCCGGCCGATGGAGGAGGCCCCGAGGCCGATCAGCGTCTTGGCATCGTCCGTCGTATAGCCCTGGAAATTGCGGGCGAGCCTGCCCTCCGCCGCTGCAATCGCCATCGAATCATCGGCGCGGGCGAAATGGTCGAGCCCGATCGCCACATAGCCGGCCGCGGCGAGCGCCGCGTGTGCCGCGGCTTCCAATTCGAGCCGGGCCTGCGTGCCGGGCAGCGCCGCGTCGTCGATCAGCCGCTGGTGCAGCTTGAACCACGGCACATGCGCGTAGCCGAACAGCGCGATGCGGCTCGGCCGGAAGGCGACGGCTTGCCGGACCGTCGCATCGATGCCCGCGGCGGTCTGGTGCGGCAACCCGTACATCAGGTCGAAATTGATCGCCTCGATGCCGGCACCGCGCAGGGCGTCGACGGCGGCTTGCACCGTTTCGACCGACTGGATGCGGCCGATCGCGTGCTGCACCTTGGCGTCGAAGTCCTGCACTCCGAGGCTGGCGCGATTGATGCCAGCCTCGACCAGCGTCGCCGCCAACTCGACATCGACCGAGCGCGGATCGAGCTCCATCGCGTGTTCCGCATCGGGGAGAACGTCGAAATGCGCGGCGACGGCGGCGATCACGGCCAGCAGGCTGTCGCGAGGCAGCAGGCTGGGCGTGCCGCCGCCCCAGTGGATGTGGCTGACCGGCTGCCGGGAGCCGATAAATCGCGAGACCAGGCCGATCTCGTTGATCAGCACGGCGGCATAGTCGATCAGCGGCCCGTCACGCAACGACGCCTTGGTGTGGCAGCCGCAATAATGGCAGATGGCCCGGCAGAACGGCACATGCAGATAGAGCGACACCGGATCGCCCGCCGGAATCGCAGCCAGCCAACCGCGCGCCGTCTCCGGCCCGACGTCTCCGGAGAAATGCGGGGCGGTCGGATAGCTCGTGTAGCGAGGCACCGACAGGCTGGCGTAGCGGGCTTCGATCTCAGGTGTCATCCGGACTACAAGGGCCAATGCCGGGACGAGGCGCATTGATCGCGGTCAAACCCGGCAAAGCCGCTGCACGCAAGGTTTTCCAAATGACTGGAACAGGTTGGGAGCGCAACGGCCGCTGGCGCGGCTGCCGTTGCGACCATTGGCCGGGGGAAATCTCCGCACGGAAAGATCCATAGCCGAACGGGAAGGGCGAGCACGGCGATCAGGGGGGCGCCCAACCTCGACCACCAACCGGGCCAAGGATTTGCCGCAGTCGCCCGATGCTGCGGCGCCGGGGGAATCTCCTCATCGACGAAAGAATGACGCGGCATTTTCGCCCACCCAAACATGCCGATGGCGTCCGAAAAAGCGCTCGCCGGGCAACCACGGGCGCCGGCGCGTCGCGCGCCGA
>JARLIU010000202.1 GCA_031291595.1 Ancalomicrobiaceae bacterium
ATCCGGGTCGCACGGGATTTCAGTGGTCGTGCCGGTCTCGGCATTGCGGATCATCGAATTGAGGTGACAATTCGCACGGCGGTAGGGGCCGTAGACGCGACTGATCCTGAGGCTGACGCCATCGAGGCCATATTCGGCCGCGAAGCCGTCGATGAGCGCTTCGCAGGCGATCTTGGTGGCGCCGTAGACCGAGGTCGGCCGCAGCGGCGTGGTCTCGGTGATCGCCATCGCGCCGACGCTGCCGTACACCGAAATCGACGAGCAGAACACGAAGCGCTTCATCGCATGGCGTCGTGCCAGGTCGAGCAGCCGCGCCGTTCCCGCGATGTTGACGTCGGTGAGGAGAAGCGGATTGTCCTTGGCCATCATCGGTCCGGAGATTGCACCGCAATGGATGATGGCGTCGATGCCGCGATCGGTGACCAGCGCCTCCAGTTGGGCCGGGTCGTCGAGCGGCATCCGGATGAGCGCGTCGTCGCCGCGATCGAAATCGGTGATGTCGATGGCAATCACGCCATGTCCGGCTTCGGCCAGTCTGTTGCGCAACGCCATGCCGATCAGTCCGGCACCACCGGTGACAAGAACATTCATGGCGCCACCATGCCGCCGCCGGCTCCGGCTATGATGGCTGTCTTGCCGTCGAATTTGGCCATGCACCCAATCCTGTCATCTGTCTGGCCGCGATGGGCCGGATCGCCGATACTGCCTGCCGAAACAATAGGTCTGACGATATCCCGCGCGACTGCCTGGCCGAGATCAAATCCCGCGACGCCAGCCACAATTCGGCGGGCATCGCGGTCCGTCCAGCCCGCATGACTTGTCTCCCAAGACCGCGCACGTCGATAGATGTGCTGGTCTTACGCCGCTGGAGGCACGTCCGGTGTTACCTCATTCCGCCATCAACTCCCTGGCGTCCGGTCTTCGACTGCTTGACCAGATCGGCACTGTTGCCATCAGTCATCGGACCTTATACGTAAGAGGTCAGTCTTTTCAAGGGCGGCGTGCAGCGCGGTTTCGCAATGGGCGCACCAACCCGCACGGACATCCGGTCAGTAGGCGAGCGCGTGCAGTCCCGCGGCAAGGACCCGGATCCCGTCGACAATGTCGGGGATCGAGGAGAACTCCTCGGGCGTGTGGCTGCGGCCATCCTTCGAACGCACGAAGATCATGCAGGTCTTGGCGATCTTCGCCATCTGCTGGGTGTCGTGGCCGGCGCCGCTCGCCATCCGCATGACCTGGACACCCTGCCCGGCTGCTGCCGTTTCGAACCTCTCCACCAGCGCCGGGTCGCTGAGGCAGGGCTCTTTGTCGATGTGGATCTGCCAGTCGATCGACAAGCCGCGGCGCGCCGCCACTTCCCGCATCAGATTTTCATGCAGCGCGAACAACTTCATCCGCAGAACCGGATCGGGATGGCGCGCATCGACGGTGAACTTCACCTGCTGCGGGACCACCGCCGGTCCGTTCGGATGGACTTCGACCCGGCCGACCGTCGTCACTGCCGGCCGGCCCAGCCGATGGGCGGTGTTGATGACGCCAGTGGCGATTTCGGCGAATCCAGCCATCGGATCGTGCCGCAGATCCATCGGGAAAGCGCCGGCGTGGTTCTGCTCGCCGGTGAGGGTGACGTGATAGTGGCGAAGCCCGGTGATCGCATCGACCACCGCCACCGGCACCCCGGCATGCTCGAGAATCGGTCCCTGTTCGATATGCAACTCGACAAAGGTGTCGATGTCGTCGCGCTTGGCGGAAGCGATTGCCGCCGGATCGAGCCCGACGACGCGCATGGCCTCGGCGATGGTCTCGCCGCTGAAGGCGACCGTCGTCTGCGGATCCGTGGCCGAGATCGTGCCGGTGATGGCGCGCGAACCCCAGAAATTCGCCCCCGGGAACCGGCTGCCCTCTTCCTCGCATAGCGAAACGGCCTCGAGGGTGCGGAGCGGCTGGCCGAATTGCGCCTTCAGCGCCCGCAGGGCGACCAGGGCGGCGAGCGCGCCGAGCGTGCCGTCGTACCGGCCGCCGGGGGTCTGCGTGTCCATGTGCGAGCCCGAGACGATCGAGTGGCCGCCGCGGCTGCCGGCAAGCCTGCCCCAGACGTTGCCGACCGCGTCCTGCCGCACCGTCAGCCCGGCCGACGTGCACCATTCGGCATAGCGGGCGTTGGCCCTGACCCATTCGGGCGAATAGACCGTGCGCCACACGCCGGTGCCGCTGTGGGCGCCGATCGCGCCGAGCGTCAGGATCATCTCCGCGACGAGCTCAGGATCAATATCAATCTGAGGCATCACGAGGTCCTTTCCTGCCGCCCGCGAACAATCTGTGAGAGTGCCACCGCAACGACCAGCGCGCCGCCGTAGAACAGGTCTTGCACGAAGGTGCTGATGCCGAGGATGGACAGGCCGGAAATGCCGGTCACCAGGAAGTAGACGGCGATGACCGAGCCGATGGGATTGAAGCGGCCGGGAGTGATGCTCGTGGCGCCGAGGAAGGCGGCGGCGAAGGCCGGCAGCAGATAGCTGAGCCCCGAGCTCGGATCGGCCGAGCCGGTGGTGCCGGTGTAGAGCACGCCAGCCAGTCCGCCGAGCAGGCCGGAGACGAGAAAGGTCGCAGCCCGGACGCGATCGACGCGGATGCCCGACAGCCGCGCGACCTCGCGGCCGCGGCCGACGAACAGCAGCTGCTGGCCGGCGGAGGTGAAGGTGAAGACGTACCAGATGAGTGCCGCCACCAGCAGTGCATAGTAGAAGGCAAGCGGGATGCCGAACAGGCGGGTGACGATGACCGCGGTCGGCAGCGCGAAGTCGACGCCGCTGATGGTATTCGAATTGGAGATCCACAGCGTGACGCCGTGGATGAACGTGCCCATGCCGAGCGTGACGATCAGCGAATTGATGCGGAAGAACAGCACCACGACGGCGTTGATGGCGCCGATGAGGCAGCCGACGCCGAGAGCGGCGAGGATCGCGAACGAGATCGGCAGCTTCAGGTAGACGTTGAGCACGGCGATGGTCATGGCGCTCAAGGTCAGATTGCCGGCGATCGACAAGTCGAAATCGCCGGAGGTGAGCGGGATGATCAGACCGAGCGTCAGTACCACCAGCACGGCCTGCGAGCCGAAGATGGTGGAGAAGTTGGCCCAGGACAGGAACGGGCCTGGACGGGCGATGCCGAAGGCGGCGATCACCACCAGCCAGGCGACGATCAATCCGATCCGTTCGCTGCGATCCACCCAGAGCTGGCGCCGCTCGTGTCTTTGTGCCGTCATGTCCGACATCGTCACAGCCCCACTCCTTCCGCGACATCGAGGGATAGGTAACAACTCTCGGCGATCGCCGCCTTCGAGATGGCCGCGCCCTCGAGGCTCGCCACCACGCGCCCCTTGGCCAGCACCAGCACGCGGTCGCAGATCGCGGCGAGCTGCTCGTGGTCGGAACTGGCGCAGACGATCGCCGCACCGGTGACCGCCATCTTGTGGATTTCGGCGAATACCTGTTCGCGCGCACCGACATCGACCCCTTGGGTCGGTTCTTCCAGGAGAACCAGCTTCGGCGCCATCTGGAACCACTTGGACAGCACGACCTTCTGCTGGTTGCCGCCGGACAGCGAGCCGATCGGGCAATCGGGATTGCGCGGGCGGACGTCGAGGGCCTCGTTCAATGCCTCGGCGCGCCGGCGCAGCGCCGATCGTGACAGGAAAAATCCGCCGTTGAACCGGTCGAGGACGGGCAGATTGACATTCTCGGTGACCGTCAGTGTCGCAACGACGCCCTGGTTCAGCCGATCGCCCGGAATGAACACGATGCCGGCCTTGATTGCCTCATGCGGCGCGAACGTGGCGAGGTCGAACTCGTCGCGGTCGATCGCCAGATAGCCGCGGTCCGCTGTTTCGGTTCCGAAGATCATGGTGACGACGTCGTCGTAGCCCGAGCCGATGAGGCCCGTCAGCCCCACTACTTCGCCGGCGCGCACGCGCAGGTAGAAGTCCTTCACGCCGCGCCCGGCAAGATCTGCGATCACCGCCCGATCCGGTCCAAAGGCGCGCACCGGCGGGCGCAGGGACTCGAGGTCGACGGCGCGACCGACGATCTTCGTCACGATCTCCGCCTTGTCGGCCTCGGCGGTCACCAGCGAGCCCGCGAGCCGGCCGTCGCGCAACACGGTAATCCGGTCGGTGATCTCGATGACCTCGTCGATGTCGTGGGAGACGAAGATCACGCTCGCCCCCTCGGCGACGATGCCGCGCACCAGATGGAACAGGCGGCCGACATCCTCCGCCGGCAGGAACGGCGTCGGCTCGTCGAGCACGAGCAGACGCGCGCCAGCGCCGGCGGCCTCGAGCTGCATGAAGGCCCGAACGATGGCGAGCAGCGCCCGTTCGACCGAGCTCAGCCGCTCGACCGCAACCAGCGGATCGAGCGACAGACCGAACCGGCGGAAAAGCTCACGCGCCTTGCGGGCTTCGGCGCGCCAGTTGATGAACCAGCGCATCGCTACCGCGTATTCGCCGGCAAGAAGATTCTCGAGCACGGTGAGCGAGGGAACCAGCCCGAGGTGCTGATGGACGAACGCGATCCCCGCCTTGCGGATATCCGCCGGGGCGAGCGGCAGCGACATCGGCACGCCGCCGATCCACAGCCGGGCTCCGGGGTCGGGTTCGTGAAAGCCAGCGAGGATCTTGATCAGCGTCGACTTGCCCGAACCGTTCTGACCGAGCAGGCCGTGGACCTCGCCGTGCCCGACGTCAAGCGTCACGCCGCTCAGCGCCCTGGCACCGCCAAAGTGCTTGCTCACATTCTCCAGACGGAGCGCGGACGCGCCGACGGCGTCGCCCGGCGCCATCGGCGTTGTTGCGGCTGCGGGCCGGCTCAGAGCTTCCATAGCGCCTTGAAGCCCTTGATGTAGGCGTCGCCGAAGCCGCGCGACGCTTCGGCCGGCACGCCCGCAGTCGCGGCGTTGCCGGCATCGAACACCATCAGCGGGATTTTCGGATCGGTGACCGCCTCGAAACCGCACAGCTTGCGCATCTGCGCATCGAGGAGGCCGTAGGCGATCCAGTCGAGATTCTCGCCGACATCCATCTCGACCTGACCGTTGCGCACCATGTCGATCACGAATGGCGTGCCGTTGAAGGTGGAGATCTTGACGTGGTCGGAGGCTCCGGTGATCTGCAGCGCCGGCACCACGAACTGCGACATCGAATCGTAGATCGGGATGATGTAGTTGACCGTCGGATCGGCGATGACCGCCGACTGGACGCTGGGCTGGATCTTGGTCGCCCAGTCCGTCAGCGAAACGTCGATCACCTTAAACTTGCAGTCCGGACAGCTGGCGAAAGCCTCTTTGATGCCCTCGATCATCGGGTCGGTGGAGAGCACCTCGCTGGTCACCAGCACGATGGCGTTGACTTTGCCGCCGGTCTTGACGATCGGCCACTCGGCAATCAGCTTGCCGGCTTCCTTGTAGTCGATCGGGATCGGCGTGACGCCGGCAATCGGGATCGGCTGGCCGTAGCCGGTGACGTGCGAACCGGTGACGGTGGTGCCGGCATCGTTCGCTGCTTTGATCTGCGGCCCGAGGGCGCGCGGGTCGGTACCGGCGAGCAGATCGACGAGGCTGTAGTGGTTGTTGGCGGCGAAATCCATGCCCTGGACCCACTGCGAGACCTGACCCTGGTTCTCCCAGACCTTGAAGTCGAACCCGACCATGCCGGCCACCTTGGTCATGGCGGCGTCGATCGTCGACAGGAACGGCACGGAACTGTTGGCCGGCAGCGACATGATCGA
Source organism: Ancalomicrobiaceae bacterium (assembly GCA_031291595.1). GTDB lineage: Bacteria > Pseudomonadota > Alphaproteobacteria > Rhizobiales > Ancalomicrobiaceae > CAIYYN01. The sequence continues at coordinate 5,784 of JARLIU010000202.1, forward strand.
CTTGCCGTGCATGCAGGCCTTGGCGTCGAACGGCGCACCGGCTGCGATGAACGCGGGGATCTTGGAATATTTGGCGATGTCGGCCTTGGCCGCCCCGACGCCGTTGTCTTGCGCCGCCGCAGCACCCGCGAGCCCGAACACGCTCATCGCTGCAGCGAGTCCGACGAGCTTCCAACCATGCTTCATCTTCGCGTTCCTCTCGTTGCATCGACGGACTGGCGCCGATCTATCGCGATTATGTATACACAGTTCACAAAACGCAATGCGCCCACCGCAGAAAATGCCATCGATCCCGCGGCTGCCGGTTGGGTGATGCTTCGTCGGGCAGCGTGCCCAAATTTTAACGCGAGATTCGGCCAGAACGATCAAACATGCGGCATCCTTGCCGGAAAGCCGCCATTTCCGTACGTCCAAAATCGCGACGTACTTTGATCGGCATGGCCGCTGTGCGGGTGATCGCGGCGCGGCGGCCCTGAGGTCGTACTCGGAACGTTACGCTGTGGAAACGCATTGACGACGTGAATTCTGTATCCATAATACCTGCATCTTGTCCAAGCGAAATGCGGACCGGCTCCGGCGCGCTTCTAAGGAGGCATTCATGCAAAGCATTGGCGTCGATGTCGGCGGCACGTTCACCGATCTGGTGTTCTGCGACCTCGAAAACGGAATGGTCGCTACCCACAAGGTGCCGACGACACCCGACGATCCGTCACGCGCCGTCATGGCGGGCATCCAGGAACTCTGCGCCGCGCACGGGGCCGATCCGACGGCCGTCTCATATGTGTTCCATGGCACCACGACTGCCACGAACGCGGTGCTGGAGAATAAAGGCGCCCGCGCCGGCATGATCACCAACGACGGCTTCCGCGATATCACCCACATCGGCCGCCATCAGCGGGTCGAACATTACTCGATCATTCAGGAACTGCCCTGGCAGAACCGGCCGCTGATCCAGCGCCGATACCGCAAGACCGTCAGCGGTCGCCTCGTCCCGCCGACCGGAGAGGAACTCGTACCGCTCGACCGCGACGGCGTGCGCCGGGCTGCCGAGGAACTCAAGGCCGAGGGCGTCGATTCGGTGGCGATCTGCTTCCTGTTCTCCTACCTCAATCCGGCGCACGAGCTCGAGGCGCGGGCCATCGTCGAAGACGTCATGCCGGAGGCCTTCGTCACCACCTCGTCGTTTATCTCGCCGCAGTTCCGCGAATTCGAGCGCTTCACCACCACCGCGCTCGCCGCCTTCGTCGGCCCGAAGGTCGATCGCTATATCGCCAATCTCGACAAAGCGTTGCGAGAGGCGCGTCTGACCGCCGACCTCAGGATCATGGCCTCCAACGGCGGCGTCGCGACGGCCAAGATGGTCGTCGACAAACCGACGCTGACGCTGCAGTCCGGCCTTGCCGCCGGCGTGCTCGGCGGCGCCTGGATCGGCAAACTGGCGGCGCGCGAGCGGCTCATCACCTTCGACATCGGCGGCACCAGCGCCGACATCGGCATCGTCGTCGATGGCGTCTTCGCCGAAACCAACGCGCGGTCGACGTCGATCGCCGGCTTCCCGTTGCTCATGCCGATGATCGACATCCATACCCTCGGGGCCGGCGGCGGGTCGATCGCCTATGTCGACCGCGGCGGTGCCTTCCGGGTCGGTCCGCAGTCGGCCGGGGCGGTCCCCGGACCGGCGGCCTATGGCAAGGGCGGCACCGAGCCGACCGTCACCGACGCCAATCTCGTTCTCGGCCGGCTCATCGGCGACGACTTCCTCGGCGGCGGCATGAAGCTCGACAAGGCGGCGGCGACCGCGGCCGTCGGCAGGCTGGCCGACAAGCTCGGCCTTACGCTCAACGAAACGGCCGAAGGCATTCTCACCATCATCAACTCCAACATGGCCAACGCCATTCGCTCGCGTACCGTGCAGAAGGGCATCGACCCGCGCGGCTTTTCGCTCGTCGCCTTCGGCGGCGCCGGTCCGCTGCACGGCGTCGAGGTGGCAAGGATGCTGGAGATCCCGGAAATCATCGTCCCCCCCTTCCCCGGCATCACCTCTGCCATGGGCCTGCTCACCACCGATCTCAAGTATGATTCGGCCCGGATCCAGTTCCAGGTGTCCGGCGCCATCGATCTGCAGCGCCTCAACGCCGACGCCGCAGCCATGGAGCAGGAACTCGGCGCCCAATTCGTCGCCGACCGCATTCCACCCGAGCGCGTGCATTTCGAGCGGATCGGCGACCTGCGCTACGTCGGGCAGGGCTATGAACTCAAGGTGCCGTTCCCGGCCGGTGTGATCACCGAAGCGGGCGTCGCCGCAACCCTCGCCACCTTCCACCGCGCCCACGAGGCCGAATACGGCCATTCCTTCCCGGACAGCGCGATCGAAATCGTCAATCTCCGGGTCAGCGGCATCGGCCGCATGCCGAAACTCGAGCGGCTGGCACCGCCGCAGGCCGGCTCGCTCGACAAGGCGCACGTCCGGACGCAGCACTGCATCTTCCGCATGGACGGCGAACTCAAGACGTTCGAGACGGCCGTCTACCAGCGGGCCGGCCTGCCTGTGAACGAACGGTTCTTCGGTCCCGCCATCATCCTGCAGAAGGACTCCACCACCGTGTTGACGCCGGACACGAGCGCCATCGTCGACGTCTCGGGCAGCATCATCATCACCATCGGAGAAGGCAAATGAACGCAGCGACCGACGTTCGGCCGGAAAGGTCTTCCCGCGTCGATCCCGTCACCGGCGCCGTCATCCAGGGGGCGCTCGAGAGCATCGCCGTGGAGATGGGACACAAGCTGATGCGGATGAGCTATTCCAGCATCATCCGCGAGTCGGAAGATTTCGGCACCGCGCTCACCGACGCCACCGGGCGGCAGCTCTGCGAATGCAAGATGTCGACGCCGCTGCAGTCGGGTCCGATTCCCGGCTATATCCGCGGCATCCTGAAGGAACTCGCGGCGCGCGGCGAAACCGTCGAGCCCGGCGACGTCATCATGCACAACGACCCCTACGGCGGGGCGAGCCACGGCCCCGACGTGGCGTTCGTGGTGCCGGTGTTTCTCGACGGGACACTGATCGGCTTCTCGGCCACCACCGCCCACCACCTCGACATCGGCGCCCAGACGCCGGGCAGCACCGGCATCGTCGATGCGGTGGACACCTATGCCGAAGGCCTGCAGTTCAAGGCGATCAAGGTGATCGAACGAGGCCGGCGCAACGAGCAGGTCTGGAAGCTGTTGCGGGCCAACATTCGCGCCTCGGCGCTGGTGGTCGGCGATATGGAGGCGCAGGTGCGGACCTCCGAAATCGGCGCCGAGCGCTTCCTCGCGCTCGTTCGCCACTACGGGCTCAAGACCGTCATGGATGCCTTCGAGGATCTGCTCGATTATTCCGAGCGGCTGATGCGCAAGGCCATCGCCGATCTGCCCGACGGCCAGTATTCGGCCCTGACCCACATCGACGGCTATCTCGACGATCCCGATCCCGCCTATCGCGACCTGCCGATCAAGGTGACATTGACGGTCGAGGGCGACACCATCACCGTCGACCTCACCGGTACCGCCCCCCAGGTGTCCGACCGGCCGATCAACATGCCGCTCGTCGGCACCGTCGATATCGCGATCTGGCTGACGCTGCGCTCGATTCTGCTCGACAGCATCGTCTACGGCTCGATCCCGCAGAACGAGGGGCTGACGCGGCCGATCAGGATCGTCGCGCCGCGCGGCTCCCTCGCCAACCCGATCTTCCCCGCTCCGGTGATCGCCCGCTTCTGCCCAGGCAATCAGCTTGCCGATACGGTGATGAAAGCTCTCGCTCAGGCGGTGCCGGCGCAGGTCTCGGCCGGGATCGGCAATCTGCGCGTCATCGCCTTTTCCGGCATCGAAAACGAGCGACAGTGGGTGCACATGGAGATCCTCGAAGGCAGCTACGGCGGACGCTTCCGGTCCGACGGCATGGATGCGGTCGACACGCTGTTCGCCAACACACGCAACAACCCGATCGAGGACATCGAGTCGCATCTGCCGATCCGGGTCGAGCGCTATCAACTGCGCGACCATGCGGCGGCGGCAGGCCGCACGCGCGGCGGCGTCGGGTCCGTGCGCGAATTCACCTTCCTTGCCGACGGGGCATTTTCGGTCGAAGGCGACGGCCACAAATTCGAGCCTTGGGGCCATGACGGCGGCGGAGCCGGCCGTACGGCTTCGCTGAGATTCGTCCATGCGCGCGGCGAGATCGAGCACCTGCCGTCGAAGGTTCGCTTCCATAAGACGAGGAAAGGCGATCGGCTGATCTCCGAAGGCCCGTGCGGCGGCGGCTACGGCAACCCGTTCGAGCGTGATCCGGACCAGGTGCTGGGCGACGTCCTCGAAGGCTTCATCGACGCGGAGGGAGCCGCACGCGACTATGGCGTCGCAATCGTCGGACAGGCGATCGATAGGGCCGCCACGGCAAAACTGCGCGCCGCGTGAACCGGTGCCGCGCCGGCATGAGCCGGCGCGGATGCCCCCGCTCGGCATCCGGTGGGCATCAGGCTTCCAGGAACTCCCGCCAGCGGCGGACCAGATAGGCATGCTCGTCCATGAAGGTGTTCCACACCCGGACGCGTGACATGCGCTCGTAGTAGGATCCGCCTTCCCGCAGATCGCCGGCCCTGATCGACACCTCGCCATAGAGATCGGGCAGGTCGACCTCGGCCCGTCGCCCCTCGTACCAATAGGCCCATTCGGCCTCGCTCAGATGCGGACGCACGAGGTCCGGCAGAACGAAATAGTAGCCCTGCCGCGCCACCATCGCGCCGCCAAGCCCGTTCATCCACCAATTGAGATAGGCATAGGCAGCCTCGAGCCGGTCGCCTTCGGCTGCCGACGAGATGCAGAGATCGACATGCCAGCCGCGATAGCCTTCCTTCGGCACGCCGCTGATCACCGGCACGTTCTGGCTGCGCAGCAGCGACAATGCCGGCGAAAACATCGACTGCAGCAGCACGCCGCCGCGCTGCATCCAGCGCGCCGCCTCCTGATAATTCGACCAGATGGCGCGGAAGTGGCCGATCTTCTTCTTGTGCATCAGCACGTCGGCGACGAGGTCGATTTCCTCGATGCTGAGATTGGCGATGTCGTCGAAGACGACAGTCTCGGCGGCCTCGACCGCGAGCGCCGCCTCGATCATTCCCAGCACCGGATCGCTCATCATGGCGACCCGGCCGTGCAGCCGCGGGTCGAGCAGCCACCCCCAACTCGCCTGCGTGCCCGGCGGATAGAGCTGCGGCACTTCCGGCAGGTAGGCGAAGGCGTCGACGCCATGCAGCAGCGGCAGCATGATGAGCTTGTCGCTCGGCACCGACGACAGCGTGCCGTCCGGTTGCAGGAACAGCTGCTCGAACAGCGATCCGATCGCCTTGCCGCCGTCCCGACGCGTCGACACGGCGGCCCTTATGCGGCTCGCTTCGTCGATGCGGCCGAGGTCGATCGGCCGGATGGCCCGCGCGGTCCAGATCAGATCGACGGTATGCCATTGATGGTAGACGTCGAAGGACTCCGGCTGCATGACGATCCGGCGCAGGCTCTTCACCGTGTCGAGCAGTTCGAATTCCAGCTCGAAGCCGAGATCCCGCGCCGCCTGCTCGAGGATCGGCTTTGGGAGCACCTCGCGCCGGCCGACCACGCGCAGCTTCGGTTGCTTTCCAGCCATCAATGAACTCGTGACAAGTAGGGAGGCACGCTCGGCGCATCGACGATCGACAGTACCTTGAGACGTGCGCGTGCGCGCTGGTGATCGAGATCGAGATGGCGCCTCAGCGCGGCGGTGGCGCCCGCGACATCCTTGAGTTCAAGGTGATCGAGCACCAGACGATGCTCGTTCAGGAGATCGGTCTCGTCATGCACGCCGATGTGGCGGGCGAACAGACGATTGATCACCAGCGAGATCTGCGACAACCGCACGATCTCCGCCAACCGCCGGTTGCGCAGAGGTTGCAGCAGGGTGACGTGCAGGTCGGTCTCGAGGCCGTCGAGCTGGTTCGGAGACGGTGCTGCGTCGGTGCGCCTCGCCGTGCCCAGCCGGCCGCGCATCTCCTCCAGCAGCCCCGGCTGGAGACGCGGCGCGCAGTCCTCCAGCGCGCAGGGCTCCATCAGGCGTCGCACCGCGTGTGCCTCGTCGAGCATGCGGGCGCTGAACGGGCCCGCCAGCCAATGCGAGCTGCGATCCTTGGTGATGAGATGCCGAGCATCGAGCCGCAGCAGCACCTCGCGCACCACTGTGCGGCTGACGACGAAGTGCTCGCCCATCATGCTTTCGGAGATCTGAAAGGTACCGAAGGGGATGCAATTGAGAACCTCGGTCTCGGTCTCGTCGTAAATCCGCTCCCAGCTCGGCTGACCGCGGTTTTCGGCGAGTTCGGCCGGCAGGTCGAGCGCAAGGCCATGCAGATTGGTGCGGATGATTTTCTTGAAGCTGCCGGCCTGACCGACGACATAGCCGCGTTCCGGCCCTTCGCTGATGATGCCGTCGCCGATCAGCAGTTCGAGCGCCCGTTTCACCGGCGGTCGGCTGACCTGCAGGCGATCGGCGACCACGGAGGCAAGCAACAGCGTACCGGCCGGAAGGTTGCCGCTGGCGATATTGTCGGCCAGCATCTCGCGCACGATCTGGTAATATGGCTTGTTTACGGCTGCAACAATCGCGCGATCCGTCGTTGCCGGGTCCTGCGACACCGCGTTTCCTCCGCCGATCAATACGATACATCGATTAGACGATCGCCCGCCGACCCGCAACCAGCCGCCATTGATCCGCACAGCGTTTTCGAGCTTCGGACCCGAGCACCGAAGCGCCACCGGCGCCGGTCCGCACCATGCCACATGCCCGCATCGATCCGTCGGCGCTCGGTGATCGCCACGCTCGAAGGCAGAACGAAGCGTCGCAAATGACCGCCCAAACGGTCGAGCCGGCTCCGCCTTCGTACGTCGGATTATTGAATGATATCAAGTGGCTGGGGGACCGGGATTCTGGGTCAGTCAGAATTTCCAGCTCAGTAGATCACGCACATAACGGCAGGACGCAGCAAATGTCCGTCTCCGTGGTCTGACGTGAAGGCTCATTTCGGTACTGACCCGATCCAGGGTCTTGGTCAGGCGTGAGTTGCTCCCATCCATGACCTGATCGTTCCGAATGGATGTTCAACGGTTGATCGCCTGATCCGCATCTGGCCAGGATCGAGATCCAGCCGTCGCTGCATGGTCTCAAGGATCACCTCATGCGCCCAGCGTTGCCCGAAGGCGGCGAACCTGGCTCGACACTTCAGAAGGCAACCTTGATGCCGAAGCGGCCGATGGCAGAGCGAGAGCGATCCGAGAACAGCTGCCCCTCCACACTGCCGAACAGGCTGGTCTGACGATTCAGCATCACATCGAAGCCGACCGTCATCGATCCGCCGTAGACTACGCTGTTGCCCAGCGCCGCCACTGTGAAATCTGCTCCGGAGACTGTGGCGCCATAGCCCGCCGTGCCGATCCTTTGCGTCGATGATGCACCCAGTCCCAGCCAGTAGCGCGACGGCTGATTGGCCGCGGTCATGGTCTGGTAGGCGATTTGGGTTTCGAAACGCTCTTCCAGGCTTTGCGTTGTATGGCCGTCATAGCTCACATTCTGCGATGAGCCATGCTCGCTGTAGCCGTCGTAGAACGTCGCCACGTAACTCGTCCTGAGGCTCGGCGTCAGTGTCCAGTGCGGATCGAGCACGTATTTCAGCGAAAGCGCCGCTTCAGGCGCGACGAACCAGCCGTTGAACGAACCGATCGCCGATTCGGTCCCACTATTGATGCTGCGCGTCGTATCGGCCCACAGGTGACCGGCTGTCAGGGCAGTGTCGAAGGTCAGGAAGTTGCTGAAGCTGTGGCGCGCATACAGGCCGGCTAGCGCCATATTGGCATCGAGATTGCCGGTACCGTCGGTAAGCCACGTTGTCGTGTGGCCGACGCCGCCATAGGCGCCCAGCCGCCAATCTTCATAGAGGTGGTCCACGCCGGTGAGAGTGCCGTACTGGCGAGCGCTGGTTGCCACCGTCGCGCCGTTAGCGTCTTGCCAGCGGCCACCGTAGAAACCGCGCAGCCAGAACAGATTGCCGGCGTTGTCGAGTGCCAACGCTTGATCCGGGCTGTTCTTGATCACGATGCTGGCAGCGTTGGTCTTCCGGTCCTCCTCGCCGTAGGCGGTTGGAGTCGTGGACGGCGGCAGCAGCGAGGTGGGGCGATCGACATTGAGGTTCATGATGTCGGTGATCACGCCGGACACTTGGCGCTGGACATCGGCGGTGACGTGGTCGAGCGTCCCGACGGCAGCGGTGTCGACCACGACGATATTGCCGGTGCCAGAGCCGTTGAGATCGTTGGTGATCAGTGTCTTGCCGCTACCGAGCAGATTGATCGCGTTGCCGGCGCCGGTCAGCAGGTAGTTCTGCACCGGCAACGTGTAGCTGCCGGTGTAAAAATTGAGAGTGTTGCTGCCCTTTGCCTCAAAGTTCACGCCGCCGATGAAGCGGGCGCTGTTATAGATATTGAGCGTGTTGCCGCCGGCGGCGAAATCGACCGCCGCGGTGCCTCCCGAGATCGTGCCGGTGTTGGTGAGTGTCGTGGCCGTGGCAAGCGATATGCCGTAGAGCCCGCCTGAGATCGTTCCCGTATTGGTGATGCTGCCGATCGTTGCGGCGGTCGAATAGCCGGACTGGTAGAGGCTATTGATGCCGAACTGGCCCCCGGTGATGGTGCCGGAGTTGGTGAGCGTCCCGATCGTGCCCCAATTGTAGATGCCGTAATCGTGGGATGTGATCGTGCCGGAGTTGTTGATCGTGGCGATCGTGGCGCGCCGGCGATTGAAGATGCCATAGCCGTAACCGTCAGTATTGCCGCTGCCGATCGCGGCGGTAATCGTGCCGATGTTGTTCAGAGTGGTGATCGAACGATAGTTGTCGATGCCGTAGGCATTGGCGCCGAGGTGGCCGGGCGTCGTGTAGCCGGTCGAGGTGATGGTGCCGCTGTTGGTGAGGATCCCGATCGTGCCGTAGGTGTTCTCGATGCCGACGGCGTAGCCCTGGCTCGGATCGCGGGTGTTGGAGGAACTGTCGACGGTGATGGTGCCGGCGTTGATCAGCATGCCGATGCTGGCATAGTTGGCCGGCACATCAACCGTGGCTGTGTTCTCGATACCCATGCCGTTGGCGGTGCCGGTGGAGATGATGGTGCCGTTGTTGATGATCGAGCCGACCGAGCCGTAGTTGAGAATGCCGACGGGATTGGCTTCCGGAGTCCCGGGATAGTCGTTCAGCGTCGTGCTGGTGTTTTGGATCAGGCCATCATTGGTGATGCTGCCGGTGACGGTGCCGTTGTTGGAAATTCCCTCGGCCCGGTCGGACGTCCCGATCATTTGTCCGGAGAAGGTGTTCCAAATCGATTCGATCGTGCCTTGCTCGTTCAGGATGACGTAACGAGAGCCCGACAGCAGACCACTATTGGTGATCGTCCCAATGGTGCCGCCCTCGTTGTCGATCGCTGTGCGGTTGCTGATGACCGACGCGCCGACGGCGTTGAAGATCGCCGTGACGGAACTGCCGCTATAGACGCCGATCGCCCCCGGATAGATGCCGTTCGGGGCGAAGATCGTGCCGTAATTGGTCAGCGTGCCGACGGCTACCGTGCCGCTATTGCCGATCTTGACCGGGTTGTCGTCACTCACGGTGATCCCGGAGTTGATCGTGAACGATCCACCGGTCCAGCTCGCAGGACCGGTGCAATTCACCGAGATCGTAATATCGGATCCGGAGTTGCACGCGGCCGCCGCAGCAGCATCACAGGCCAAAGCACCGGTTGCAGCAAGTGCTACGGCCCAAACACTCCTCGACCGGCCACTCAGCTGAAGGCTACACCGAATCATTGTACTACCCCCGTACGACTTGTCTTAAACTACAGTTCGGCGAGATAGGCGTCGACCGTGCCGCTCGCCATATTCTCGTGGCTGCGGTAGGGCGCACAGTGCCGTTGAAGTTGCCGTCGCCATGGACTCCGCATCCGCTGTAAGCGGAGACCGAACCGCGGCTGATGTTGGAGACGGTCCCGAGGCCTGTCGTGGTGGCGCTGATATTCGATATTTTGGATATGGTCATTTGATCACCAGCATCATTGCAATGATTAATTGAACCTATGCCGCCATGCAAGGCGCAGAGGCGTTTGACGAACAGTTTCACATGGGGCAATGCGAAGAGGAATGAGGTTA
>JARLIU010000203.1 GCA_031291595.1 Ancalomicrobiaceae bacterium
GACGGTTGAGGAACTTCTTGATGTGCATCTTGGTCGGAATCGGTGCGCGTGGCGCCGTCTCGCCGCGAGACCGCGTCGCTTTCACGCCGTCGGCGTTGAGGATGCCCCGTCCGGTGGCGGCATCGGTGATCAGCACGTTGGCAAAGCCGCCGCGCAGCAGCGCCAGGATCGCCGGCACCTTGTCGAACCCGCCGGCAACGGCGATGCGCGTCCTGATCGATGCCAGCACGTCGAGCTGGATGCCAATGGTCCGGGCATCGAGCGGTCCTTCAACCGCTGCGCCGCGCTCGTCGATGAAGCGCCCGGCCAGCACGCCGACCGCGCCGCGTGCCAGATAGTGCTGCAGCGAAACGGATTCGAAGAAGCCGCTGGCATGGATCGTCGAATTGGACCGCAACGACGAGATGCCGAAAATGATGCGGTTGACGTTGGCAAGCGCCGCGAACGCACTGGCGATCAGCGGCTCGTCCATCAGATATCCCACCAGATCAGGCGATCCGACGATCGCGGGGGCAGCGATATTGACGCACCGCGCCAAGAGCGCCCGGCCGAAGGCGGCGGTGCACAGGTCCGGCGTGCAGGTGATCGTCGGCGGCATCGAGCCGGTGGCCTGCACCACCGTCATGTCGGTGAGCGACTGCAGCGGCGAGGCGGCAAGACGTTCCGCCACCGCCATCACCGTCCGTCCCCAGGCGACGGCCAGCCGGTCGCCGGACTGCAGGATCGTCCGCATGGCGAGGGCGCCTGCGGTGCCCAGCCTGTCGATCAGCGGCCGGGATTCGTCGCTCGGAACCACCAGACAATCCAACAGCCCGAAATGTCGCTTCAGGTCGTCGGCGATGGTCAGGGCGGCGAGGCGGCTCGGCTCCAGCGCGATATTGATGATGCCGCGATCGCGCGCTTCCGCCAGGTAAGTATTGACGGTGGCTCGCGAAACGCCCATGGCATCCGCGACCTCGCTCTGCGTCAGCCCGTCCTCGTAGTAGAGCCAGCACGCCCAGACATAGGGATCGTCGCCATAACGCAGCGGCAGCGCGGACGGGGCGACATCTGCCGCGGTTCGTCCCGGACCGGACCGGTTCTGGGGGGAGGATGGCAAGGCAACTGGGCTTAAGACTTCACGCTTTCGCATCGCACCGGATTATGGCGGCATTCGTCCGTCCGGGCAACTGGTTGTCCGATCCCGGCGTGTGTGTCCCCCCTTGGTGCGGCCGAGCACACATATCGGAATCGAAAGGCCGCTGCAGCGGGGCGGCGATCGCCTACGTCGGCTGTGCCGCTTCGCCGCCGTCAGTCGCCGTTCTCGGCCGCGTCCACGGCCGGCGCCCAGTCGACCGGCACGCCGTCGGTCGGGTCGTAGGGCGCCTTGACGAACACCGCCTTCCACGGCGTCGTGCCGCGGTTGATCACATAGTGGAACTCGCCCGGCTCGCACCTGAGGAAGTCGCCGACGCCGAGGATGTGGACTTCACCGTTCACATACAGATGCGCCTCTCCGGCAATCACCAGAAAGTTCTCTTCGATGCGCTGATGCTTGTGCGCCGGAAAGAACTGTCCGGGCTGCAGCGCCACCACACCGATGTCCGACCGCGGTCCCCGCTGCAGATACTTCGGACCGTGATCGCCGAATCGATAGCTGTGATCGTCTTCTCGTGTCTTGAACATGGACTCTCCGTCGCGCTGGCGTCCAAGCCGGAGCGACGCCTTTCGTTGCACAGGATCACAGGCCGGGAGCTTTCCACATCGACTGCGTAATGCCGCGGTCGACCAGCGTTCGCTGCGCTGCATAGGCCTCGCGCCAGCGCATCGCGACGTGGCGATAGGTTTGATGGCGATGCGGATCGGGCTGGTAGTGCCGCTTCCAACGCACCGTCGTCTCGGCCGCCTCGGTCAGCGAGGCGAACGCGCCGATGCCGACCCATGCCGCCAAGCCGCCGGCAAGCGCCGTCGCCTCGGTGACTTCCGGCACCTTGACCGGCTTGGCAGTGACGTCGGCCAGGATCTGACACCACAGCGGCCCCTTGGACGCGCCGCCGGCGAATACCAGCTCGTCGATTTCGACACCGGCCAGACCGCTTGCCAGCGCCAGGTTTTCCGCCGCCACGATCGCGGCATTCTCCTGCAGGGCGCGGAAGATCTCGGCTTTGCCGCAGCGCCCGGCGTCAAGCGACAGATTGATCAGCGACGGCGCCGCGTGATACCAGGCGCCGTAGTTCATCACGTCGGAAAACACCGGCAGGATGCCGTTGGCGCCGGGCGCCACCCGCGCCGCCATCTCCTCCAGCACGGCATAGACGTCGATGCCGCGCTCAGCGGCGGCGCGCATCTCTTCCTGGCAGAAGGCGTCACGGAACCAGCGCGTGCTCATTCCGACCATGAAGGCGATGCCCTCGGCCTGGGTCACTCCGGGGACCACGTGCGGATTGACGCGGATCCGCATGCCGGCATCGGTCGCCGGCCGCGCCATGTTGACGACCTGCTGCCAGAAGGTGCCGCCCAGCACCGCCGCCTGACCCGGCCGCGCCACGCCGAGCCCGAGAGCTCCCATCTGCACGTCGCCACCGCCCATCACCACCGGCGTACCGGCCAGAAGACCGGTCTCGGCCGCAGCCGTTGCCGTCACCCTGCCGATTGGGGTGCCGGTCTCGACCACCGGCGGGAAGATGTCGTCGCGCAGGCCCGCGGCCCGCGCGATATCCGGACACCAGTCGCGGCTCGCCAGCGACAACAGCCCGGTGGTGCCGGCGTTGGACGGATCGCAGGCGATCACCCCCGACAGCCGCGCCAGGATCCAGTCCGAGATCATCGATAGGCGCGCGGTGCGCTCATAGACGTCCGGCAAGTGGCGCTCGATCCACTTGAGGCGCGGGATCGCACCGAGCGCGAACGTCTGGCCGCTGATTTGGTAGGCTTCGCGCTCGAGCGTCGGGTGCGCGGCGCCGAGCGCCCGCACCTCGTCGGCGGCACGCGAATCGACGTTGGCGCAGGCCCAAATCTCGTGTCCGTCTCTATCCCACAGCACGATGGCCTCGCGCATCGACGTGGCGCTGACGGCGCGGATCTGGCTGGCGCTGACGCCGGCTTGCGTCAGCGCGACACCGATGCACCGGCACAGCAGCGCCCAGTCGGCATTCCAGTCGAACCCCATCGAGCCCGGGTGGGCCGGGTCGCCGAGATGGGTCCATTCCTCCTGACCGGCCCCGAGCTGGTGGCCGGCGATATCGAACACCACGGCCCGGCCGCTGCCGGTACCGGCGTCGATGGCGAGGACGCAGATCGGTTCCGCAGTCACGACGGCTCTCCTTCGATGATGGCCTGCGCCGTCGCCTCGTCGGTGATCAGCACGTTGAAGTGCCGGCCCTTGGCGCCGGCCCGGATGGCGTCGACCTTCTTGGCACCGCCGGCGGCGGCGACGACATGCGGGATCTGGCGCAGAGAATCGAGATCGAGCCCGACCAGCGTGCGGTGGAACGGCAGATCGAGCACCGTGCCCGTCTGGTCGTAGAACACGCCGACGATGTCGCCGACGGCGCCCTGACGCCGGAATGTCTCGAACTGCTGGCGCGTGGCGTATCCGCTGCCGATCAGCGTCGCCTCGTCGGCGACGGCGCCGATGCCGATGAGCGCATAGTTGGCGGTCTTGGCCATGGTCATCACGTCGATCACATGCCGTTCGGCCTTGATCGCATCGGCGACCGATTCGTGCGAGACCACCAGCGGCGCCGGAATCAGATGGACGTTCTGCGACGTCCGTCCGGACGCCACGCCTTCGATATAGGCCGAGACGCCCCCGGTCAGGCTGACGAGCGAGATGTTGCGATAGGACAGCGTCCGCGCCAGCCGCTGTAAGGCTCCCATCACCGTGGCGCCCCAGCCGACGGCCAGCATCTCGGCTTCCTGCAGCCGGCCCATGAAATACTGGCTCGCCGCCTCGGCCAGCCGTTCGATGATGATCTCGCCGTCCTGGGCCGGAATGACGCGGGCTTCGTCGAGCCCGTAGAGCTCCTGCAGCCGCGCCTCGAGGGCGAAACAGCCGCCGTAGCTGGAGTTGATGTGGACGTGGATCAGGCCCATGCGCCGGCCGCGCTCGAGCATGCGCGAGATCTTGATGCGCGACAGATTGAGCCGCTCGCCGATCTCACTCTGCGTCAGGCCGTCATGATAGTAGTACCAAGCGACACGGCTGAGGAGTTCCTCTTCCTGCGGCTCGAATGCGAGGTCGTCGGTGCCTTCGCTCACGGTTCCTGTCCTTGACCAAACTCTGTTCGAATGAAGAACATATGATCACGAGACGCTCATACGTGCAAGCCCCTTCGGTCGCGCCGGCGACATAAGGCGCCGGCCGGAAGCGGGAAAGTCGGGGAAATCGGCGGAAATCTGCGAGAACCGGCAGTAGCCATCCCGTATTTCGGCGGATTTGGCTGATCAAATGTGTCGCATCGGTTCAAATGTACGAACATTGCGATTGACGACGGCGATCGTTCGGCGCCATACTCGGCTGTGCAATTGATACAGCGCTGTTCAAATGAACGACTAGCTGCGCCCTCGCCAAGGCCGCGCGCAGGTTGTTCGCGACGAGGAGGCCCGAATGGCCGATCTGGATGACGTTAAGGAAGGCAAGAATTTTGCCGCCGAAATACCGATGGAGGTCCGCGCGAGCGCCATCAGGGGAGCCAACGCCCTCGATTGGGGCATGCAGGACCGGCTCAGCCGCATCTTCCAGGCCGGCAGCGGCCATACCGTCATGCTGGCATTCGACCACGGCTACTTCCAGGGACCGGCCACCGGGCTGGAACGCCTCGATCTGTCGATCCGTCCGCTCATTCCTTATACCGACGTGCTGATGTGCACCCGCGGCGGGCTGCGCGCCACCATCCCGACCGACAGCCGCAAGCCCGTGGTGCTGCGCTGTTCGGGCGGCATGAGCGTCTTGACCGAACTCTCCAACGAACTGGTGGCGGTCGACATCGAGGATGCCATCCGCGTCAACGCCGCAGCCATCACCACCAACGTCTACATCGGCGCCGAATACGAGCATCAGTCGCTGGCCAATCTGGTCAAGCTGATCGACACCGGCAACCGCTACGGCATCCCGACCATGGCCGTGACCGGCGTCGGCAAGAACATGGCGCGCGATGCGCGCTACTTCGGCCTGGCGACGCGCATCTGCGCCGAGATCGGCGCCCAGATCGTCAAGTCCTACTTCGTCGACGACGGCTTCGAGAAGGTCTGCGCCGGCTGTCCGGTGCCGATCGTCATCGCCGGCGGCAAGAAACTGCCGGAGATGGAGGCGCTGCAGATGGCCTATCACGCCATCGACCAGGGCGCCGCCGGCGTCGACATGGGCCGCAACATCTTCCAGTCCGACTGCCCGATCGGGATGATCGAGGCGGTCCGTGCCGTCGTCCACGGCGGCGAGAAGCCAGAAAAGGCGATCGAGATCTATTCGTCCGCCAAGGCCGCGCTGCACTGAACGTTCGGGTGGCCGTCGGCCACCTGGCGTGGGATCCCCGTCGTTTCCTCTCCGCCGCCGCCGCAGACGCTGCTGCCGGCTGCGGGGAGCAAACGGTAACAGCCTGAACGCGGTCATGCAGCACGAACGGTGCCAACACCGTCGCCGGACTCGAGACTGGGAGAGCGCTCAACATGACGGAATCGATGCCGGCCGGCCCAAGCGTGCCGCTGATCGAGGCCAAGGCGATCTGGAAGTTCTTCGGCGGCATTCCCGTGCTGAAGGGCATCGATCTGACCCTGCAGCCCGGACAGGTGCATGCCCTTCTCGGCGGCAACGGCGCCGGCAAGTCGACGCTGATGAAGATCATCGCCGGGCTCTACCGTGTCGATCGCGGCGAACTGTTCGTGCGCGGCGCGGCGATGAACCATCTGTCGCCGGTGACATCGAGCGAACTCGGCATCTACCTGGTGCCGCAGGAGCCGCTGCTGTTTCCGAGCCTCAGCGTCGAGGAAAACGTGCTGATGCACGTTCCCGGCAACCGCAAGGAGCTGCGGACGCGGTTGCTGCGCCTGATCCAGGAGGTCGGCGCCTCGCTGCAGCTGTCGACGCTCGCCGGCCAGCTGGAAGTCGCCGATCAGCAGATGGTGGAGATCCTGCGCGGCCTGATCCGCCAGGCCCGCATCCTGATCCTTGACGAGCCGACGTCCGCCCTGACCCCGCGCGAGGTTGGCAAGCTGTTCGAGCGGATCCGCGCGCTCACCGCCCAGGGGGTCGGCATCTTCTTCATCAGCCACAAGCTCGGTGAGATCCGCACCATCGCCGATACCGTCAGCATCCTGCGCGACGGCAAGATCGTGCTGGCCGGTCCGCCCAGAAGCTACTCCGACGCCGAAATCGTCCATGCCATGACCCAGGTCGAGGGCAAGTCGGCCTTCGAGGTCGACGGCGTCCGCCCACCGCCGAACCTCGGTCGCGAGGTGCTGCGCGTCGAGCGGCTGTGCGGCGAAGGCTTTGCCGATATCTCGTTCTCGCTTCGCGCCGGCGAGGTTCTCGGTCTGGCCGGGGTCGTCGGCTCCGGCCGCACCGAGTTGGCAGAGACCGTCTACGGCATCCGCCCGCTCGCCCGCGGCCACATCTTCGTCGACGGCGAAGCGGTCGCCACCAGTTCGCCCCGCCACAGCCTCGACCACGGCATCGTCTATCTGCCGGAGAACCGCCAATTGAGCGGCCTGTTCATCGATGCGCCGCTGGTGTGGAACGCCTCGTCGCTGGTGCTCTACCGCGAGCCGGCCTGGCTCGATCTGGCCGCCGAGACCGAACGCTTCCGCCGCCAGATCGATCTGCTTGGCATCGTGTGTTCGTCCCCGTCGCAGAGCCTGCACACGCTGTCGGGCGGCAACCAGCAAAAGATCCTGCTGGCCAAGTGCCTCGCCGCCGAGCCCAAGGTGCTGATCCTCGACGAGCCGACCCGCGGCGTCGACGTTGCGGTGCGCGCCGACATCTACCGGCTGATCGACACTCTGGCCGCCGACGGCCTCGCCATCCTGTTGATCTCCTCCGATCACGAAGAGGTCCAGCGCCTGTGTCACCGCGTCCTGGTGATGGACCACGGAACCACCGGCGGCATGCTCGAAGGTGCGGCCATCACCGTCGGGTCCATCGCCCGGCTCGCCTTCGGTCTGACTGCGGCGCGGGAGACGGCCCGATGATCATCCGATTTCTGCAATGCCACCGCGAAGCGTCGGTCGCGCTCATCATTCTGGCGCTGTTCGCCGGGCTCGGCCTGGTCGACCCCACCTATCTGTCCGTCGACACCTTCCTCCTGGTGTACGGCAACAGCCTGATCCTGTTCGTCGTCGCCGTCGGTGCCACCATGGTCATGGCGACGCACGGCCTCGACGTGTCGATCGGCTCGATCATGGGGCTGGCGGCCGCCATCGCCGGCATCCTGATGAACCATCATTACGGCGTCGCCGTCAGCATCGGCGCTGCGCTCCTCGCCGGCCTGGCGTGCGGACTGTTCAACGGCGTGCTGGTCGCGCTGCTGCGGGTCTCGGCCATCGTCGCTACCTTGGGCACGCTCGGGCTCTATCGCGGCTTCGTGCACCTCCTGACCGGCGGCAGCTGGATCGAAGGGCTGCCGGAAGGCTTCAAGGCGCTGACCCACGAGCGCTATTTCGGCCTCTCGAGCTTCGCCTGGGCCGTGCTGGTGCTGCTCATCGTCTCGCACGCCTTCCTACGCTGGACCAAGTTCGGTCGCTCGATGTTCGCGGTCGGCGACAATCGCGAGGGCGCACGCCTGATCGGCATCCGCGTCGGCTGGGTGCAACTCGTCGCCTTCGCCCTCAACGGCGTGCTGGCGGCCTTCGCCGGCGTCGTCTTCGCCTCGCAGATCGGCTTCATTCCCAATACCGCCGGCACCGGCATGGAGATGCGGGCGATCGCGTCAAGCGTGCTCGGCGGCGTCAGCCTGTTAGGCGGCACCGGCACGGTCCTCGGCGCGGCGCTCGGCGCCTTCTTCATGACGTCGATCGACAGCGTGCTCGTGCTCCTGCGCCTCGAGGCCTATTGGAACGACATCATCGCCGGGGCGATCCTGCTGATCGTACTGATCACCGACGGCAAGATCCGGGAAACGGTCGATTCCCTCCTTCGCTACCAGAAGTACCGCAAGTTCCTCGATCCCGAGAGCGGATCGGCGAGCGCCGCCGGCCCGCACGCCGGTGTCCCCAGCGACGCGGTTCTGACGCTGACATCCAGTGAGGTGCAGAAATGAACGCGCTCCACCTCCTCAAGCGCTGGGAGACGGTGCTCGCCGGTCTGCTGGTCGCCGAGATCGCGTTGTTCGGTTCGATGAACCCGGCCTTCTTCGCCCCCTCGACCCTGCTGTACTCGACCAGCGACTTCATCCACATCGGCATCACCGCGCTGGCGCTGACCTTGGTGATCATCACCGGCGGCATCGACCTGTCGGTCGGCTCGGTGATGGGCCTGTCGGCGATCACCCTCGGCCTCTTGTGGACGCGAGGCGTCGACATCTGGATCGCCTCGATCGCCGCGCTGGCCGTCGGCGCTCTGGTCGGCGGACTCAATTCGCTCGCCATCCACATCTCCAAGGTCAATCCCCTGGTGATCACTCTGGGATCGGGCTTCCTGTTCGGCGGCACCGCGCTGGTGCTGTCGGGACTGGCCGGGGCGACCGGATACGAGGGGATCAGCGGGTTCGACCCTGCCTTCGTCGGCCTCGCCAATATCGAGATCGTCGGCGTGCCGCTGCCGCTGGCGCTGTTCCTGGTGGCGACGATCGGCTTCATGGCTCTGCTGCACCGCACCCGCTTCGGCCGCTACATCTACCTGATCGGCCAGAACCCGCGTGCCGCCGTCTATTCCGGCGTGCCCGTGTTCCGCACCCTGACCATCGCCTATGCGCTGACCGGCACGATGGCGGCTCTGTCCGGCCTCATCATGGCGTCGTATTTCGGCTCCGCCCGATCCGACTTCGGTGCCACCGCGCTGATGCCGGCGATCACGGCGGTCGTGCTCGGCGGTACCAGCATCTACGGCGGTTCCGGAACCATTCTGGGCACCGCGCTTGCCGCCCTCCTCGTCGGCTATCTGCAGAGCGGTCTGCAGATGGTCGGCGTTTCCAGCCACGTATCGAGCGCCTTGTCCGGCGCGCTGCTGGTTGTGGTGGTGGCGCTGCGCAGCCTCACCGAGATGGGTCACGTCTACTATCTCCACAGACGTGTTCTCAAGAAAGTCGGCTCAAAGCAGCAGTAATCCTTCGAAACGGGAAGGAAGTTGACCCGACGTAGTTAGGGAGAGAGCCCGGACGCCCGAGATAGCTCGCGGGAGAAACTGGGCGAAGATCAGCCAAAGGAGAAGGTCTATGCAGCATATTGGTAGAATTTCTGCAGTCGCGGCGCTCGTGGCGGCCGCTATGAGTCTCAGCTTGACTGCCGCCGCCGCCGACAAGGCTCGTATTGCCTTCATCCCCAAGCTGGTGGGCGTCGGCTTCTTCACCTCCGGCGGCAAGGGCGCCGTCGATGCCGGCAAGGAACTCGGCATCGACGTGACCTACGACGGACCGACCGAGCCGTCGGTTTCCGGTCAGGTGCAATATATCAACACCTTCGCCAACCAGGGCTTCAACTCGATCATCGTCTCCGCGGTGTCGCCCGACGGCCTGTGCCCGGCATTGAAGCGGGCGATGGCGAAGGGCATCAAGGTGCTGACGTGGGATTCCGACGTCAACCCCGATTGCCGCAGCTACTACATTGACCAGGGCACGCCGCAGCAACTCGGCAAGCTGCTGGTCGACATGGCCGCCAAGCAGCACACCGCCGACAAGGCCAAGGTTGCCTTCTTCTATTCCAGCCCGACCGTGACCGACCAGAACCAGTGGGTCGTCGAGGCCAAGGCCTTGATCGCCAAGGAGCATCCGGGTTGGGAAGTGGTCACCACCCAATACGGCTACAACGATGCGCAGAAGTCGCTGCAGACCGGTGAGAGCATCCTTCAGGCCTACAAGGATCTCGACATCATGATCTGCCCGGACGCCAACGCGTTGCCCGCCGCGGCCCAGGCGGCCGAAAACCTCGGCGTCGCCGGCAAGGTCGTCATCGTCGGCTTCTCCACCCCGAACGTGATGCGCCCCTACGTCAAGCGCGACACCGTCAAGTCCTTCGGTCTGTGGGACGTCACCAAGCAGGGCCGGATCTCGGTGTTCGTCGCCGATCACCTGTTGAAGCACGGCGACATGCAGGTCGGCGACAAGCTCGACATCCCGGGCGTCGGCAGCGTCGAAGTCAGCCCCAACAGCATCCAGGGCTACAAGCACGAAGCCAAGGGCAACGGCATCATTCTGTTGCCGGAACGCCAGGTCTTCACCAAGGAGAACATCGACAAGTTCGATTTCTGATCGAAACGTCGACGGCCGGCCGCAGTTTCGATCTGCTCGCGCCGGCCCGTCCCTGAACTCTCTTCCCCGCGCTCCGGTATTGCAGACCGGCGCGCGGGGAGGCTGCAGCGACGGCATTGGGAGATCCAACATGCATGTGTCCCTGGTCGAAATCCGGGTGAAGCCGAACCGGATCGACGACTTCCTGCGGGTGTTCCGCCTGAACCACGAGGGATCGCTCCGCGAGCCCGGCTGCCGTCGCTTCGACGTGTTGCAGGACCCCGACGATCCCACGCATTTCACCATCTACGAAGCCTACGTCGACGCGGCCGCGGTCAGGTTTCACAAGACGACGCCGCATTATCTCGCGGTGAAAGCCGCGCTCGAGGACATCATGACCGGGCCGCGCCAGCATCGCGTCTTCGTCGGCCTGATGCCGGAAGCCTGATGCGCCGGACCTACCACCCCCGGGGCCTGGCCCGCCGCAGCTGAAGCCCGAGACTTGAAAGGACCGCCGATGCCGCCGCTCGCCAGCGCCGCCGATCTCGCCGACCGCGCCGCGCTCGTTGCCTGGATCCGCCGCACCGGCCCGCATGTCGCGGCCGGGCTGATGGCCGCCGACCCGATGACCTGGGGCGACGCGGTGGTGGCGCTCGAACAGGCCGGGCTGACCTTCCTGCATTTCGACGTCATGGACGGGGTCTATTGCCCGGCGATGACCGCCGGGCCGGGTGTCATCAAGGCGGCCAGGACGCGGATGCTGAAGGACGTGCACTTGATGATCACCGACCCGCTCGGCCGGCTCGATGCCTTCCTCGCCGCTGGTGCCGACATCGTGCATGTCCAGGCGGAAGGCACGGCACACCTCAATCGTCTCCTCAAAGCGCTCGACGTCGCCGTCGCAGGCTGCCAAAGCGGCCGCCGCGTGCTGCGGTCGCTGGCGCTGGAGCCCGGAACGCCGATCGAGATCGTGCGGCCGGTGTTGCACCAGATGGAGATGGTCACCCTGCTGGCCGTCGATCCCGGCTGGAGCGGCGGCGCGCCCGACGCCGTCACCGCCGCCCGCGTCGAGGCAGTTCGCGTCCTGGCGCGCGCGGCCGGCACCGATCCGCTGATCTGCATCGACGGCGGCATCACGCCGGCAACCTGGGCCGCGGCGCTGGCGGCAAGGCCCGATGTCGTCGTCAGCGGCAGCGCCCTGTTTGCGGCGGGCGCTTCGGTTGCGGCCAACCTCGACAAGCTCATCGCGGCCTAGGCGATCCCGCCTTTGCCGCAGACGGCGGCCGGAACGGAAAACGCTGTACGGCCCAAGGCCATGGCTTGGCCAAATTCGGTCTTGCCCATCTGCCGCAAACGGGATTGACTGCGACTCCATAGGCGGATGAGCGCAGTATTCAGGGCAATCGGAAGAGGTTTTTTCTCTGGGAAGCAGTCGGTTGGAATGGCGCACCTCTGCAGGGCCGCTCCGCGCCGCTAAGGTTTGGCTGGTTTTGGATGTCGTTTCGCGCGCTGCGTCGCGATGCCGAAACACCGGATTTCCTGGAAAGAATGCCATTTGCTCGTCCGTTTCCGCACACACAGGTGGAGCACATGATGACGTTCCGTTGGACCTTTGCCGCCAGCCTCCTGGGCTCCGTCGCCCTGATCTCCGTCCCGGCAGGCGCTGCGACGCCGCCCGACGTGCTGGTCGTGGCGCAATCGATCGATGACGCCGTCAGTTTCGATCCGGCGGAAGGATACGAACTCACCCCATTCCAGACGTTCAACAACGTCTATCAGCGCTTGATCGAATCGAGCGAGGCCGATCCGACCAAGATCGTCGGAGCGCTGGCCGAAAGCTGGGATGTCGCCGCCGACGGCAAGTCGATCACGTTCAAGCTGAAGCCGGGGGCGGCGTTCGTCAGCGGCAATCCGGTCCGGCCGGAAGACGTCGTCTATTCGTTCGTCCGCGCCGTGAAACTGGGCAAGACGCCGGTGTTCATCCTGCAGGAACTCGGCTGGAAGCCGGACAACATCGAGGCGCTCGTCACCAAGGTCGACGACAGCCATGTCAAGGTCGGCTGGGCCGCCGACGTCGGCTCGAATTTCGCGCTGGCCATCCTGACGGCGCCGATCTCCTCGGTCGTCGACGGCAAGGAAGTCGCCGCGCACGCCAGCAACGGCGACTTCGGCAATGCCTGGCTGAAGACGGTGTCGGCCGGCTCGGGCCAGTTCAAGCTGACGCGATTCGTGCCGCACGAAGCGCTGATCCTGGAGGCCAACCCGAAATCGCCCGCCGGCGCGCCGAAGCTGAAGAGCGTCATCTTGAAGAATGTCGCCGATGCCGCGGCCCGGCGGCTGCTGGTCGAGCAGGGTGACGCCGATATCGCCCGCGAACTCGGCGCCGACCAGATCGCCTCGCTCGCCGGCAAGCCGGGCATCACGGTGAAGGAAACGCCGTCGGCGCAGCAGGACTACATCATCTTCAACAGCGCTTCGAAGTCCGTTCCGGCGCTGTCGAACCCGGCCTTCTGGGAAGCCGCGCGCTACCTGGTCGACTATGACGGCCTCGCCAACAAGCTGTTGAAGGGCCAGTACACCATCCACCAGACGTTTCTGCCGGTCGGCTTCCCCGGCGCGATCGACGACAAGCCATTCGCCCTCGATCCGGCCAAGGCCAAGGCCATCCTCGCCAAGGCCGGCCTGACCGACATCAAGTTCAAGCTGACCGTCTCCAACCAGCCGCCGTTCACCGATATCGCCCAGGCGCTGCAGTCGAGCTTCGCGCTGGGCGGCGTGGCCATCGAGGTCGAACCGGTGGTCAACAGCGAACTCTACGGCAAGCTCCGGTCGCGCAGCTACGACGCCTCGGCGCTGTATTGGTTCCCGGACTATTTCGACGCCAACACCAATGCGTCGGCGTTCGCCTTCGGCACCGGCGACGATGGTCCGCACACCGTTGCCTGGCGCGCCGGCTGGAACACGCCGGACATCAGCGCCAAGACCCATTCGGCGATCGTCGAGCAGGATCCGGCCAAGCGCGCCGTCCTCTATGCCAACATCCAGAAGGCGGTCGAGGCGTCGTCGCCGTTTGTCTTTATGCTGCAGGCCAAAGAGCAGATCGTTCTGTCCAATAAGGTGAAGAACTACGTGCAGGGCATCACTCCCGATCAAATCTACTACGGGCAGGTCGAGAAGAAGTGACGCTCGTTGCGAGTTCGATCGTCTACCGGCGCCGGTCGTGGATGCTTGCGGCCGGCGTCGGCTTGCTCAGGTGGCTCGGATCGATCGCCATCGGCTTGGCCGGGCTGATCCTCGTCACCTTCATCTTTGCCCACTTGTCGCCGGTCGACCCGGTCATCAAGGTGGTCGGCGACAAGGCGACGCCCGAGACCTATGCCGCGGCCCGCCTCGCGCTGGGGCTCGACCAGCCGCTGCTCCTGCAGTTCGGCAGCTATGCCGGCCGCGTGCTCACCGGCGACTTCGGCAATGCCTGGTCGACCGGCCAACCGGTCGTCAACGATCTCCTCAGGGCGTTTCCGGCGACATTCGAACTGGCGACCGTGGCCATTGTCATGGGCGCGATCGCCGGTGTCGGCCTCGGCCTGATCGCCGGTCTGTGGCCGGGCGGCTGGCGCGATGCCACGGTCCGCGTCGTGTCGTTGCTGGGCTATTCGGTGCCGATCTTCTGGCTCGGCCTGCTGGCGTTGCTGCTGTTCTATGCCCGGCTGCATTGGTTCGGCGGACCGGGACGCCAGGACGTGACCTACGAGCTGATGACCACCCATGTCACCGGCCTGATGCTGATCGACACCTGGCTTTCCGGCGACAGCGCGGCGTTTCGCGATGCGGTCTCGCACATCGGCCTGCCGGCCCTGGTGCTCGCGTTCTATTCGACTGCCGGCATTGCCCGGCTGACGCGCGCGGCGATCCTCGAAGAGCTGCACAAGGAATATGTCACCACGGCGCGGGCCAAGGGCGCGAGCCAGGCCCGCATCGTCATCCGCCATATCCTGCCCAATATCCGTGCCGCCATCATCACGGTGATCGCGCTTGCCTATGCGGTGCTGCTGGAAGGGGCCGTGTTCACCGAAACGGTGTTCGCCTGGCCGGGCATCGGCCGCTACCTGACGATCTCGCTGTTCGCCTCCGACGTTCCCGCCATCCTCGGCGGCACCCTGGTGATCGGTGTGTGTTTCATCACCTTGAACACGCTGACCGACTTCATCGTCGGCGGCCTCGATCCGAGGCTGAAGCCATGAGCCTCGCCGCAACCGCCCGCAGCCGGTCCTTCGCTCCGTTGTTGCGGTTCGCCCGCCGTTCGCCCGCCTTGGCGCTCGGATCAAGCATCGTCGGCCTGGTCATCGTCATCGCGCTCGTCGCGCCGCTCGTCGCGCCCTACGATCCGACGTTCCAGACCATGTCCGACCGCCTGCAGCCGAGCTCGGTCGCACATTGGCTCGGCACCGACGGCTTCGGCCGCGATATCCTGTCGCGGCTGATCTACGGCACGCGGCCGACGCTGCTGATCATCTCGCTGGTCGCGCTGATCATGGCGCCGCTCGGCATCGCCATCGGCATCGTCGCCGGCTACTACGGCGGCATTGTCGATCGCATCCTGATGCGCTTCACCGACATGGCGATGTCGTTTCCGCGGCTGATCCTGGCCTTCGCCTTCGTCGCGGTGTTGGGACCGGGACTGCTCAATGCGGCGCTGGCGCTGGCGGTCACCAGTTGGCCGCCGTATGCCCGGCAGGCGCGGGTCGAGACCCAGGCGATGCGCCGCAGCGACTATATGGCGAGCGTCGAAATGCTGGGGATCCGGGGGCCCCGCCTGCTGTTCGGCCACGTGCTGCCCTTAGTGTTTCCGCTCGCCATCGTGCGCATGGCGCTCGATCTGGCCGGCATGGTGCTGATTGCCGCCGGCCTCGGCTTCCTCGGGCTCGGCGTGCTGCCGCCGACGGCCGAATGGGGCAAGATGGTCGCCGACGGCACGCCGGTGATCTTCGACCAATGGTGGGTGGCGGCCAGCCCCGGCGTCGCCATCCTGATCCTCAGTCTCGGGTTCAATCTGATGGCCGACGGCCTGCGCGATATCATGGATCCCCGCCATGGCTGAGCCGCTGATCGAGGTCGATGGATTGACCGTCCGGTTTCCCACGGCGGACGGCGGCTGGTCGACGGTTGTCGACGGTGTTCGCTTTGCCGCCGGCTACGAACGCCTGGCGATCGTCGGCGAGAGTGGTTCTGGCAAGTCGCTGACGGCGCGTGCGATTCTGGGGCTGGTGCCGGCGCCCGGACAGGTAACGGCCGAGCGGCTGCATCTGGCCGGGCGCGATCTGCGCAACCTGACGCCCTCCGCCTGGGAGCGCGTCCGTGGCGCCGAGATCGGGCTCGTGCTGCAGGATCCGCGCTTCGCCCTCAACCCCTTGCACCGGGTCGGCCGGCAGGTCGAGGAGGCGCTCGTCCTGCACACGAGTCTCGGCCGCGCGGAACGGCGCGAGCGGGCGCTGGACATGCTCGATGCCGTCGGGTTGGAGCGGCCACGCGACGTCTACCATCTGTTCCCTGGACAATTGTCCGGCGGCATGGGGCAGCGCGTGATGATTGCCGCCATGCTGGTCGCCCGGCCGAAGCTGCTGATCGCCGACGAGCCGACCTCGGCGCTCGACGAGAACCTGCGCCGCCAGATCTTGCAGCTGATCGCCGACCTGGCCGAGAGGCATCACATGGGACTGATCCTGATCAGCCATGATTTGCAACAGGTTGCCGACTTTGCCGATGAGGTCATCGTGATGTTCCGCGGCCGGATCGTCGACCGTCGAGGCGCCCGCGATCTGGCGCATTCCTCGAACCCCTATACGGCGATGCTGTGGAACTGCCGGCCCTCCGCCGCGACTTACGGCACCCGCCTGCCGACGCTGGCGGCGGCCGAAAGAGAGGCCCTCGATGACCGCGGCGCTTGAGCTCGACCGCCTCTCCGTCCACTTCTACAACGGCCGGCACGACATCGCCGCCGTGCGCGAGGCCAGCCTGTCGATCGCTGCCGGAACGAGCTTCGGCCTGTTCGGGCCGTCCGGATGCGGCAAGTCGACGGTATTGCGCGTCGTCGCCGGCATCGAACTCGGCTGGAGCGGGCAGGTGGCGGCGTTCGGCACACCCTATCGCGCCGGGCAGAAGCCGCAGGGCCGGCTGCGCCGCGATGTGCAGATGGTGTTCCAGGATCCCTATGCCTCGCTGCATCCGCGCCACAGCATTCGCCGCACGCTGGAAGAGCCGCTGATCGTCAATGGCATCGCCGATGCCCGTCGCGTCGCCGCCGAGGCGCTCGCCGCCGTCGGCCTGCCCCCTGACATCGCCCCGCGCACGCCGAACGCCCTGTCGGGTGGCCAGCGGCAGCGGGTGGCCATCGCCCGCGCCCTATTGCTGAAGCCGCGGCTGCTGCTATTGGACGAACCGACGTCGGCGCTCGACATGTCGGTCCAGGCGGAGATCCTCAATCTCCTCATGGATCTGAAGGCCGCCTACGGCATGACGCTGCTGCTCGTCAGTCACGATCGCGACGTGATCGCCCATGTGTGCGACAGCGCCGCCCGCATGCGTGCCGGCCTTATCGAGGCCATTCTCGACCGCCCGGCGCTGGCGGCGGTGTAGGACCAGCTGACGCTGCTGCACCCGCGAGAGATCGCGCTGAAGGCGCGTCCAAAGCGTGTCTGGAAACATTTCGTTTACCATAACGGCCTAGAGTCCCAACCATAACGTGTTGATTCCAATACGTGTGGCGCTTGCTCGCCTGTTCTGAACCGGACAGGTCGGCGAGATGAGGTTGCTTATGTTTGCGCGACTGGTGGCCGGAGTTCTGGCAGTCACGGCCCTGACGGGACCCGTACACGCCGCCGATTTTGCTGCGCCGCCGACGCCATCCTCGACCTGGAATTGGACCGGCCTCTATCTCGGCGCCCATCTCGGCTCGGGCCTTGCCTATTCCCGCCTCGACAACCCGGTCGGCTCGGCTCTTGGGACGGGATCGCTCTACGGCGATACGTTGCGGGCGCCGGCCGGCATGGTCGGCATTCAGGGCGGCTTCAACTGGCAGATGCCCAACGCCAATTGGCTGTTGGGCGTCGAAGGCGAGATGGAGCTCATGGTCGCCCATGGCTCGAATACCTGCCTGACCAGCAACGTCATACTCGTGTCGGCCAACTGCGAGCTGCATTCGCATATCGCCGCCACTTTGGCCGGCCGAGCCGGATTTCTCTTCGATCCCGATCAACGAGCGCTGCTTTACGGCAAGGCCGGCGTCGCGCTGGCAGATGTGCAGTCGACCCAAACGCTCAACTACAGCGATGCCACCGCCTCAGCGACACAAGGCGTCGGCAGTACCAAGGCAGCGACCGGCGTGCTGCTCGGCCTCGGCGTCGAGTACGCGCTGACCTCGGCAATCAGTCTAAAGCTTGAATACGACCACTATGGTCTCGGCAGCTACAAGGTGCCGACGACCTATACCAATCTTGGGCAACCGGTCGTTGCCACCGCCCGGCCGTCGTTCGACACGGTCAAAGTCGGCGTCAACTATCACTTCGGCGCCGACGGCGCTCCATGGGACAAAGGGTTATTGCCCGATGCCAGCGCCAATTCCGTGCTCGAGTTCGAGATCGGCAGCCGCTACTGGTATTCAGTGGGTCGCTTCCAGAAGGACCTCGGCAGCGGCATTGCCAATTCGTCCAGCCTGATTTCGCGTCTGACCTATGAAGATCAGCAGAACTCCGGCGAGATCTTCGGCAAGATCGAGAGCGAGGAGAATATCTTCCTTCGCGGCACGATTTCCGTCGGACGGATGTCGACGTCCAAACTGCACGACGAGGACTGGCTGGGGACTCTGGACGGACCATCGATCCCCTATTCCAACACGCTCTCGACCGGCAACGGCAATTCGGTCTATGCGATCGCCGACGTCGGTTACGACCTGATCCGTCAGAACGGCAACCGTCTCGGGCTGTTCGTCGGCTACAGCTATATCTACGAGCGGCACAATGCGCTCGGCTGCACGCAATTGACTCCGCTTCCCTACGTCTGCGGCCCCGGCCAGGTCGCCCCAGGCACCCTGGCAATTACCGAGACCGACAAATGGAATGCCCTGCGCCTCGGCCTCTCCGGCGATGCGATGCTCACCGACCGGTTGAAGCTGTCGGTCGATGCGGCCTATCTGCCGATGGTCGACTTCACCGGCACCGATAACCATTGGCTGCGCGATCTCGTCATCGGGGAGCATGGGCACGGCTTCGGCACCCAGTTGGAAGCGCTGCTCAGCTACGCCGTCACCAACGAATTCTCCGTCGGCGCGGGTGCACGCTACTGGGCGCTGTGGACGGATTACGGCACGACGACATTCAACGGCGCCTGGTCGCCGCAAAACGTCTCCTACAAAATGGAGCGCGGAGGCTTGTTTCTGCAAGGCTCGTACAAATTCGGCGTCGGCGGCTGAGGTGTCCGTCGGTTCGTCGGGTTAAGCCGAGCCCATCCACTTTGGCGTGCCGGATCAGCCTCGAGGCCGGCGGCAAGGCCAAGTCCGATCGGCATGCGGGCGCTCGAACGTCGTTGAGGCCCGCTTGACAATTCGAGCGATAACTGCGCTCTGCATCCGGTCGCCGGAGCCGATGTACATTCCCAATATTGTGATATTTTCATTCCCGGCTTGTATTTGCTTCCCGCGCCCCCTATATCAAGCGTAGCTGAATTCAGGCAAGTCGATTTGGGGTCGGGTGAGAATTATTTTTGCCCACGTTCACAATCTTCTTCTTTGAAAAACAAGTTCGGCTGGCCGTAGCGAGCGCTGCAGCCACTAGTACAAGTCTAAGGACATAGAAATGACGACCGGAACGGTAAAATGGTTTAATTCCGACAAGGGCTTCGGCTTCATTGCCCCCGATAACGGTGGGCAGGACGCGTTCGTGCACATCAGTGCGGTCGAGCGGTCGGGGATCTCCGCGCTCTACGAGGGGCAGAAGGTTGACTTCGAGCTCGCCAGCGATCGCAAGACCGGCAAGATGTCGGCGATCAATCTCAAGGTTCTGGGCTGATTGCTCTGCGGTTTGGGACATGGCCCAGCCGCAACGGCGTGATACCTGCAGTCGAGATATCGGGGCTCCGCGCTCACTTTGGCGCGGAGTACCTGCAGATTAGGAATACGGAGGACGCGTTGCGCCATGGCCAAGGGACAGAAGCACAGCAACAAAGAAGCTCGCAAACCCAAAGCGGCCAAACCGACCGTCGCGCCAGTGAAGGTGGGATCGTTCCTCGAAAGGGCCGGGACCTCGGCGATTGTCGCGCCGAAGAAAAAGCCCTGAGTTGGTTTGACTGTCGGAACATCTGATAGGCGGCTCTGACGGAGCCTCTGGCGCTTGGACGCGACTGAGCCGGATGAGACAAATCGGCCCGCGTGATCGAATAGTGCCCATCGTCGGCGAGTCGTCGGCGACAGTGGCCCGAGCCGCCGGCAACCAATCGCGACACGCGGCCGCGGCGGGCTGACACAGTCGGCGCTGTCATCAACCCGAGCGCACGTGGTCGCGCGGACGACCTCCGGCAGCAGACGGTTGCGCTTGCGATGTCGGCATGTTCGACGCCGAGCAGCAATGACGCCGACCACGGCCGCGACAACGGGGACCTGTTCATGCGTTATATCGGCAGACTATCCGGCGAGGGCACCGTCCTATGTGAGGGCATGACGTCGGGTCGCGTGTCATTCGATTTCGATGGATTTTCCAATGGAGGCCGCCCGGCCGGCATCGTCAGCAGCGGCGAAATTCGCCTGTCTCGCGACGATCTCGCGGCTGCCTTCGCCCACCGCAAAGTCCAACTCCTGACCGACGAAGGACGCCATCTGACGCTCACGTTTTCGGACAAGGCCCTGCGGGCCAATGCCGACAGCGCGCATGTCGACGTGTCCGGCGAGCTTCCGGCCGATCCGAGCTACTGGCGCCACTAGATCGCGATGAGTTTAGGCCCGTTCGGATCAAGGCGCATGAACGCGATCGGCATCAAACAGTGAGAGCGGAATGGCGAAAACCGCACACACTTTTCGCCATCCCGCGCTGGAGTGCAACGTTGTCGTACGAAATCGCGAGCCGGTTGACTGAGCGCCCTGGACTGTTGATGGAGCAGTGATTTGGCGCATCGATGGGTCGCGCTGGCGAGTCGGTTTTTGTGCACCCTGCTCTGGAGCGTCACAGCCTGAAGCGGGAACCGGTTCCGGAATAAATCTGATGCTCAAACAGGACGATAGAGCGCAGGGCCAATTCCGAGCGGCCCGCCTACACCCGGACGCACCATCGCTGCTCCGACCATTCAACCCCAATCGTGAGTATATCCCATGTCTGACTTCTTTGCCGTCGGCGACGCCGTCGTCTATCGTGACGGAACCGCCGGCATCTCGCGGACTTGTCGCATCATCCGGGTGATGCCGGCCGATCAGACCGGGCGGCACTACCATATCCGCGATCTGTCCGAGCGGTTTGAACGCTCCGTGCTTGGCGACACGCTGTCGCATGTGGCGCCGAACGCGGCCGAAGGCATGTTCAAGTCGGCGGAAAGCCGATCCTGAACGGGCGTTCGGCGCAAGAACGATCCTGCCGAAGACATTGTCGGGCTCCGGCGTCGATGCCGGCGCCGTCCGATGGCTGCCAAATTGGCTGTATCGCCGCAACTTCCTGCTCGGGCCCACGGGTTGCGCTCCTCCGCGGAATCGCGGCAGCCTGTCGTTGGCGGCGTCGCTTCGACGATCCGCCCGCTGTGCGTGAACGTCACCCGCCCCGCCGCTGATCGGCGCGCGTCGGGTGCGCCGCCGGTCAACGCTCTAAATGATTGATTAAGCAGGATGCTTTCGGATGGACCGCCTCGGCGCCTCCATCTGGAGGCGTCCCGCTTTGGTTTTTCCCGCATAGTCGCGTCCGCCAAGTCTTCCGTTTGCCATGCCTATGCTCCGCTGCAGCGGGCGACTGGGCAAGCGCCGAAGTCGATTGGACTCGCGCAGGCGCTGCCGGC
>JARLIU010000204.1 GCA_031291595.1 Ancalomicrobiaceae bacterium
GTCGGCCGCTGCGCCCTCAGCCGGCCGCCGCCACCGCGATACTCGCCTCGGCGATCTCGGCAATCGCCACAGCCGTGCGGTCGAGCGCCGTCATGGCGTCGGCGACCAGTTTGTCCACCGCCGGCGTACCGCTGGCCGCCGCCACGACCAAGGGCGCCGACAGACACAGCCGCAAGGCACTCACCTTGACCCCGTCGCGCGTGCCGGCAGCCACCGGCTGTCCGAGCCTGACTGCGACATGGTCGGCAGCCTCGGCCGCCAGTCGCCGGTAGACCGCCGCCGATTGTTCGGCGCTCAGATAGCGGCCGGCGTGCCGCTGCAGGAACGGAAAGATCGTCTCCACCACATCGTAGTTGAGGCTGAGCCCCAGCGCCGATCGATCGATACGACGCGAATTCAGCGGTTCGAACGCCGCATCGCGCTTCAGCCGCGCTTGCGCGCCTTCGGCGAACCGCAGCTTGATCGCCGCAATCTTCAATCCATGCAGCCCGGTGAAGCGCTCAAGTTCGGTAAGGGCTGCCTGCCAGCGTAGCATCAACCCGAAATTCGCCCGTTCTGGCAAGGCGTTACGGGCATCCCAGCCATCGGGCCAATCGGCCCTCGACGAGTAGTCTGCCGCCGCTGCCGGCAACTCGATGCGCTTGAACCGCGACGCGGCGACGCGCGGCACCAATAGCGCGCCGGAAAAGATCGGCCCGGCCAGGAATTTCGATCCCGTGACGGCGACGGCCAGCCCGCGTGCCAGATAGGCGCGAAGCGTCTCCGGCGCCAGCCGCCACTGGCAGGCATCGACCAGAAGCTCGAGGTCGACGCCCCATTTTTCCTTCAAGGCCAAGGCTGTAGCAAGGCCGGGGACGATCAGGCCGGTCTTCGATACGTCGGTGATGATGAGGAGGGCGCGCCCGCCGGCCGCCGTCGCCGCGGCGATCTCCCGATCGATGTCGTCCGCAACTTGCGCCTCCGGCCGGAGGAAGCCGGCGGCGTCGCGCACGGGGATGCTGATGCTCTCAGAGCGGTCAGCCGCCGTCAGCGAGGCACCCTTCTCGGCCTTGCCGCCACCGGCGAGCTGCTTGGAGAAATGCTTGGCCGCCGTCGCCAGACCGACGCCGCTGCCGGTCTCGCTCGACGGCACGGCGATGGTGGTCAGCGGTCGGGCATCGAGCCCGGCGTAGATGAGGGTGGCGATCAGGTGCACGTCGGTGCCGGAGGCAGCGAAGATGACGTCCGCCTCGTCCACGATGCCGACGGCTCGCACCAACCGTTCGCGCGCCGAGGCCATGCCGGCGGCGTACAGCCGATAGGCCGCCTCCCCCGTCCCGACGGCGGCGACGCTCGCCCAGGTGGTCTGAAGCGCGGCGAAGGCGCCAAGCGAAATGCTCGAGCCGGTCGACGAGCCGAAGGCGAGATCCTGCCCGCGCGGGCTGGCGGCGTAGCCGTACATGTTGAGCCCGGTGGTGGCATCGAGCGCGATGCGGTCGTCGCCGCCGGAAATAAGGGCACGTTCGAGATCGGTCAGATCGATCGCCATCAGTGTGCCTCCAGCAACCGGGCGTTTCGTTCGCCCAACTTGGCCCCAACTCCCGCCCCGGTACCCGGCTGCCCGGCGACCCTCTTCGCCAGCATGGCGAGGAAGGCATCGAACAGCTGGCGCATGGCCGGCTTCTTGTAGGGATAGATCTCGGCGCTATCCATGTCGTGCACGACCATGGCGACGTCGAGTTCGAACACGATCAGCCGGCCGTCGGTGCTTTCGGCCGAATCGATGCCGAAATAGTCGAGCCCGACTTTGCGATGCAGCGCGGCGAAGGCATCCGCATGCCGGCGGGCGAAATCGTCGTCGAAGTCGCGCATCCAGCGTGCCTCGACGGCGCGCTTTTCGGCATTTTCCAGCATGCCGGCCGAGAGATAATGCACCATCCAGTGCTCGGACAGCGCCATATGGCTGGGAAACGGCTTGCCGTCGATGAGGACGATGCGCTGCTTGGTGAAAAGCCCGTCGGCACCGCGATAGTCGACGAACGGCGCGAGGAAGAACGCCTCGCCCGACTGTGCCGCAAGATAGTCCGCCAGTTCGGCGCGATCGCCGATCCGCTGCATGCCGCCACCGGCATGCGTGCCGATCGGTCGGACGATCGCCGGCAAATCGACGCCATCGGCAAGCGAGGGGAGGTCGCCCTGCCCCGCCGCCACGCGTTCGAGGCCAGCGCGAGCGACCCGCACGGTCTTCGGCGCCAAGATCGATGGCTCATCGGCCAACATCGCCGTCACGCCGTCGCGCGTCAGCCCGGCGATCACTTCGGGGCGATTGTTGAGGATCGGTCCCTGCCAGGAGGCGAGCAGTTGATGCAGGCGGGCGAGGACGGCCGCGTTGGTCGGGCTTTCGGCGACGGTGACCAGGGCGACGTCATGCTCGGGCAAATCGGCGAGATCGGCCGTGTCCGCATCGACATAGTGCAGCCAGAGTTCGACATCCGAGTCCACCAGCAGGAAGTCGACCGGCGTATTGGCCATGAAGTCGCCGGGAGTGACGAACGCCAGCAGCCTCAGCCCCTGCCCCGTACCGTGTACGATGCGGAAATCCCGCTGCACCGCGACGGCCTGACGCTGCAAGTCGAGTGCCTCTTCGGCAAAACCGGCGGCCAGTCGAATGAGCGAGATGTCATAGAGCGCCGTCGCGTCGGTCGGGTCGCGGTCGATGCGGCCAATCAACTCGCCGATCAGCGGCTGATTGTCGATCATCTCGAACTGGCGGCGCAGGATCGCCGCCATGCCGAGGCTCGGGATCTGCGCCTGTGCCGGAAGGCGGGTCATGCCGTCGCCCTCCCCGCTTCCTGGCTGCCGATCCTGAGCACGCCGGCGACCAGCCGGTCGATGTCGTCGGGGCGCGTGCGGTGATTGACAATGGCGGCGCGGATCGCCGGCCGGCCATCGACCAGCGTCAGCGACGGCGCCACCTCGCCTTCCAGATGCAGCCGTTCGACGATGCGGCCGTTCAGCGAATGCCGTGGTGCCACGCCGGCCTCGGCGCTGGCGTCGCCATAGGAAAAGCAGACGACGTTGAGCGCCACCGGCGCCAACAGCTTCAGCGCCGGCTCGGCATCGATCCGGTCGGCCAGACTCTTCGCAAGGCGGCACGTCCCGACCATGGCGCTCCCCAATTGATCGAGACCGTAGGTTCTTATGGTAAACCAAGTCTTAAGCGCCCTGAATCCACGCGACAGATCCGGTCCGAGGTCGCATGGCCACCAGTCGCCGCCGGCGAGCCCTTCGTCGGCGCGGGTCAGGTACGCCGCATCGGAGGAGAAGGCAGCGCGCAGCCACCGGCCGTCCGCCACCAGGAGAAACCCAGCGTCGTAAGGCACTTGCGCCCATTTGTGGAAGTCGAATGCGAGGCTGTCGGCGGCTTCGATGCCAGCGAACAGCGGCTTCAGCTCGGGCGAGATGACGCCGAGCGCCCCGAGCGCCCCGTCGACGTGGTAGTGCAGCCCGAACTCAACTGCGACCTCGGCGAGGCTGGCAAGGTCGTCGATCGCTCCAGTATTGACAGTACCGGCAGAGCCAATGAGGAGGAACGGCAGGTGCCCTTCGGCCCGGTCGACCTGGATGGCGGCTCTGAGCGCGTCGAGGTCGATCCGCCTGTTATCGTCGGTCGGGATCTGCCGCAACTGGCCGGAGCCGAGCCCGGCCATGTCCATGGCGCGCGGAATGCAGCCGTGCGCCTCGCGACTGGCATAGGCGGTGAGCCGCAGTCGCGCCGGCAGGCCCTTCCGCCGCGCGTCGGCGCCCAAAGCCCGGGTACGGGCAGCAATGAGCGCGACGAAATTCGCCTGACTGGCGCCGGTCAGGAACAGCCCGTCGGCCGCAGCGGGAAAGCCGAACACGTCGCGCATCCAGCGGCCGATCTGCCGCTCGACGTGCAGCGGCACGTGATCGCGGCCGCCGAGGTTGGAATTGAGCCCGGCCGCCAGCATGTCGCCGAGCATGCCGACCGCCGTGCCGCCGCCCTGCACCCAGCCCATGAAGCCGGGATGGCCGTTGCCGCCGCCGTAGGGCAGGATCGCGTCGCGGAAATCCGCATGCACGTCCGCCAGCGGTGTCGGTTGGAGCGGCAGTTCGGCATCGAAGCGCGCCCTGACCTCGGCCGGCGCCGGCTGCCATAGCGGGCGCTCGGGCAGGGTGGCGATATGATCGAGCATATCGTCGAGCATCCGATGCGCCTCTGCCCTGAGGCCGGACCAATCGGCGGGATCGAGGCCGAGACCCGACGGCGCCGGAATCATGTCGGCGATACCCTTTTCAGTCTTTTGCGGTGATGACACCGATCAGCTCCCGACTCACATCCACTTGTCTCCAAGTGTAGCTGTGATCGAGGGGTTGCGGTCGCTCAGTCTTGAGAATGCGAATTGACGCGACCCTGCCGGCGCTGATTACCCGCCGATGATGCGATGCTGTTGCACGTAGCTGAAGCCACCCTGGCCGGACCAACCTCGGCCATCAGGGTAGCGCAATTCTATTCCAGCAAGGTCGGTCTCGTCCGCCAAGCGCATATTGACGCCCATCTGGACGTTGCCGAACCTTGAAATGGCGCTCTCGGTCAAGACAAAGTGGGTGGTTGCGCCACACGTTTTGCAGAAGTGGACTTCTGCGGCGGGATCGACCTTATCGCCCCTTCTGTATCCGCTGGTCTCTCCATCGACAGTCACCTGCGAAGGATGAAAGTAGCCCCATCGGGCTCCCGACTTGCTGCAGAGCGTGCAGTTGCATTCATTGATGTGGTCGGGCTTTTTGCCAATGGTGATTTCGACTTGTCCGCACAGGCAGGAGAGCTTCAGCATTCTTAAAACCTCTCATAGACGGCACCGGCAAGCTAGCTGCCGCTCCACCGCCGGCGATCCCATCGCTCGCGGTCGCGCACCGTTCAGGCTGCGAAAGTCAGCTCCATCCCATCATAAGCCGGTTCGACCCCGGCGGGCGCGCTGGCCTTGACCGTCTCGTAGTCGAGATCGATGTGCATGTGTGTGAGGATGGCGCGCCTGGGCTGCATGCGGCCGATCCACTCGAGCGCCTCGGCCAGCGAGAAATGGCTCGGATGCGGCCTGTCGCGTAAGGCGTCGAGGATCCACAGCTCAAGGTCGGCAAGATGTGGCAGCGCCTGCTCGTCGAGCCCGCTGACGTCGGGCGAATAGGCGACATTACCGATGCGGAAGCCGAGCGAGACAATCTCGCCGTGCTGCTGCTCGAACGGCAGGATGGTGATCGGCCCGCCCGGCCCGTCGATGGTCACGGCAGAGCCCGGCGCGATCCGGTGGTCGATCAGCATCGGCGGATAGCTCGATCCGGGTGGGGTGGCGAAGCAATAGCTGAAGGCTTCGCGCAGCCGGTCGGAGGTGGCCTGATCGGCGTAGATGTCGACCTTGCGCTTGCGGTTCAGCACGAAGGAACGGAGGTCGTCGATGCCGTGGATGTGGTCGGCGTGCGGGTGGGTGTAGAACACGGCATCGACCCAGTCGACACCCGCATCAAGCATCTGCTCGCGGAGATCCGGCCCGGTATCGATCAGCACGCGGGTGAGGCCATGGGCCGATGCCCGCGTGACGAGCAGCGAGGCGCGGCGCCGCCGGTTCCGCGGATTGGCCGGGTCGCACGCGCCCCAGTCATTGCCGATGCGCGGCACGCCGGGCGAGGAGCCGCAGCCGAGGATGCGGAAGGTGATGGTATCGCCGGTTGCCGCGCTCATGCCGTGCCGCTCCTGGCCGCCGCGATCGGCGCCGGTGCGCCCCCGGGTGATTTGAGCGGCGGCACCTTGGTGAACAGCCGATGGAAATTGGCCGTGGTCACCGCTGCCATGTGCTCGGGCGCGACGCCGCGGGTCTCGGCCAGATGGGCGTTGGTGCGGACGACGAAGGCCGGCTCGTTGCGCTTACCTCGGTGCGGCAAGGGCGCCAGATACGGCGCGTCGGTCTCGACGAGCAGCCGGTCCTCCGGCACGTCGGCCGCGATCGCGCGGATCTCCGCCGCCGTCTTGAAGGTCAGGATGCCGGAGAACGACACATAGCCGCCGAGCGCGATCGCCCGGCGGGCGAGTTCCGGCCCGGAGGTGAAGCAGTGCAGGATGAACGGGAAGGCGCTCCTCTCCGTCTCCTCCTCCAGGATCGCCGCCACGTCGTCGTCGGCCTCGCGCGCATGGATGACGAGCGGCAATTGCATGATCCGAGCCGCGGCGATGTGGGTGCGGAAGCCCCGCTCCATCACGTCACGCGGCGAATAATCGTAGTGATAGTCGAGCCCGGCCTCGCCGATCGCCACGCATTTCGGATGTTCCGCCAGCCGGCAGAGTTCGTCGA
>JARLIU010000205.1 GCA_031291595.1 Ancalomicrobiaceae bacterium
GCAACTCCGGCAGAAGCCGATCATCTCGAGCGTCTTGCGAGTGAATGGGTGAGGAGTGGTCCCGGCCCATCGGCCGGGACGAAAAGCCCCGGCGGGGCTTTTCGAACGACGAACGCGCTGAGTTTGGGCGAGGCGCCGGGGCGGCGGTCGGCTTCTGGCCGATGAAAACGTCCTGTGGACGTTTTCAAGCATCGAACGCGCTGAGTTTGGGCGAGGCGCCGGGAATGCGCCGGTTTCTTCGTGGATGCGAAAGATACCCCTCACCCGGCCTTCGGCCACCCTCCCCCACAAGGGGGGAGGGCGACGCGGCACGATCCGATTTCGCCGAAGGGGGCTGAATTGGCGGCTCCTTTTCCCTCCCCCCTTGTGGGGGAAGGTGGCCGAAGGCCGGGAGAGGGGTGACGACACCCCCGAAGGCCGGGGATGACGAGCCGCCAACGGCAATTTGATGCCGCGGACGGGAAGGTGCTGGCATGATCTTTCTGAACATCTGCCCCCGGCGACTGCCGCTCCGAACGGATGCCTCCATGCTATTCGACTGTCTTGCCCTCTATCTCTCCTGTCTGTTCGGCCTTCTCGCCCTCTATTTCGCCTGCGGCTTTGCCATTGCCCGCGCCAACGCCCGCCATCCCGAACGGCGCATTCAGTCGCGGAGCCAAGCCGACATCGTCGCCGCCGAGATCCGCCAGAGCATCATGAGTCTGGCCCAAATCGCGGCTCTCCTGGCAGGCGGGCTGTTTTGCCAGGCCAAGGGCTGGACGCTCGCCCCGATCGACCTTGCGCCGGCAAGGCCGCTGTCGATCGTCTGGGGGCTGGCGCTGTTCGGGCTTTCGCTGGTGCTTTATGACGCGTGGTTCTACTGGGGCCATCGGCTGATGCACTCCAGGCGGCTCTATCGCTTCCACGCCTTGCACCATCGCTCCATCGTGCCGACGCCATGGTCGAACAACTCGGATACGGCCGTGGGCACTTTCGTCGAGCAGGCGTATTTCCTCGTCGTTCCCTTCGTCCTGCCGCTGCCTGCCGCCCTCATCATCCTGCACAAGCTCTACGACCAGGTGACGGGCATGATCGGCCACGCGGGACACGAGTATTTCGCTGCGCCGACGGCGCGTTTCCCCTGGCCGATGCTGTGCACCACCTTTCACGACCAGCACCACGGTTCCTTCCGCTACAATTTCGCCAATACGTTTTCGATCTGGGACCGGCTGATGGGCACGCTGCATCCGAGCTACGATCAGACGGTGAAACGGCTGGAGTTGCCGGCGGAAGCGGCCCACGGTGACTGATCCGACACGTGGCGCCGATTTGCTTGCCCGCCGATTTGCTCTATACGGCAGGGCTGGACGTCCGGCGTGGGCAGTGGGGAAGGCGGCATCGATGACGCGCGACGAAGTGTTGCAAGTGTTCAAGGACTGCGGCGCCCTGTTGGAGGGACATTTCATCCTGTCCTCCGGGCTGCGCTCGCCGGTGTTCATCCAGAAGGCGCGCGTCTTCATGCACCCGGACAAGACCGAGATCGTCTGCAAAGCGCTCGCTGAAAAGATCCGCGCCGCCAATCTCGGCCGCATCGACTATTGCGTCGGACCGGCGCTCGGCGGCATCATCCCGGCCTATGAGACCGGCCGCCACCTGGGCGTTCCCGCCATCTGGGTCGAACGCGAGGCGGGCGAGATGCGGCTCCGTCGCTTCGAACTCGAACCCGGCGCCCGCGTCGTCGTCATCGAGGACATCGTGACCACGGGTCTCTCTTCACGCGAGACGATTGCGGCGTTGAAGGCGCTCGGCGCCGAAGTGCTGGCCGTCGCCTGTCTGGTCGACCGCTCCGACGGCGAGGCGGATACCGGCGCTCGCCTGATTTCGCTCGCCGGCTACAAGGTGCCAGCCTATCCGGCCGACGCGCTGCCGCCGGAACTCGCTGCCTTGCCTGCGGTCAAGCCCGGCAGTCGCACCGCGGCCTGAGATAGACGTTCGCCCATGATCATCGGCATCGGCTCAGACCTCATCGACATCCGGCGGATCGAGAAGACCCTGGAGCGGTTCGGCGACCGCTTCACCCACCGCGTCTTCACCGACATCGAACGGGCGAAGTCCGACCGCCGCGCCAATCGTGCCGCCTCCTACGCCAAGCGTTTCGCCGCCAAGGAGGCGTGTTCCAAGGCGCTTGGCTCCGGCATCGCCATGGGCGTCAACTGGCGCGAACTCGGCGTCGTCAACCTGGCCAGCGGCAAGCCGACGCTTCGCCTGACCGGCAGCGCTCTGGCACGGCTGAACAGTCTGGCGCCGCAGGGTTTCAAGCCCCGCATCGACGTGACCATCACCGACGACTACCCGCTTGCCCAGGCCTTCGTCGTCATTTCCGCCTGGCCGCCCGACTGGCCCGAGCCGCCTGCCGAAACATGAGAAACGGCAAACGCCGGCGCCTTTTGCCGGCTTTCGCCTCGCTTCCGCCCGAAATCCAAGGGAACACGTTGCAGCCTGGGTCGCGAGCCTATATCACCTCAGCCCATCGGGCCGCCGAGTGAAGGCTCGTGACGACCGCCGGGCAGACCGATGAACTGAAGGCTTGAGGGCGAATGAGCGTGAGCAGCGACGAACAGAAGAACGAAGGCGGCATTTGGGAGATCATCTCCATTGTCGTTCAGGCATTGGCGTTGGCGATCGTCGTGCAGCTGTTTCTGTTCCAGCCCTTCAACATTCCGTCCGGGTCGATGGAGCACACGCTCAGGGTCGGCGACTACCTGTTCGTATCGAAATTCTCTTACGGCTACAGCCGCTATTCCTTCACCTCGCATTTCCTCGGCGTCGATCGCGGCATCATCCCCTTCTCCGGCCGCATTTTCGGCTCCGAGCCGAAGCCCGGCGATATCGTCGTGTTCAGGAAGCCGACCGATGACGCGGTCGACTTCATCAAGCGCGTCATCGGCCTGCCCGGCGACAAGATCCAGATGAAGCAAGGCATTCTCTACATCAACGGCGTGGGCGTGAAGCGCGAATTCGAGAAGGATTACGACGAGGTCGACTACACCGGCCGTGAGGTCAAGGGCAAACAGTACCTGGAGACGCTGCCGGACGGCGTCAGCTATCACGTGCTGAAGCAGACTGACGACGGCCCCTACAACAACACGCAGGTCTACGAAGTTCCGCCCGGCCACTACTTCATGATGGGCGACAATCGCGACAATTCGGCCGACAGCCGCTTCCTCAACGAAGTCGGCTTCGTGCCCGCCGACAATCTGATCGGCCGCGCCCGCATCATCTTCTTCAGCCACGCTGGCGACACGCCGGTCTGGGAATTCTGGAACTGGCCGTGGACGCTGCGCTTCTCGCGGTTCTTTAAGCTTCTATGACCGACGACGAGCGAACGATCGCCTCCCTCGAACAGCGCCTCGGACACCGGTTTGCCGACAGGCGCCTGATCGAACGTGCGCTGACGCATACCAGCGCGGTGGCGCTAGGGGCGGACAGCTACCAGCGGCTGGAGTTCCTCGGCGATCGCGTGCTGGCCCTGACCATCGCGCGCATGGCCTATGACGCCTTCCCCGCTGCCGACGAGGGCGAACTCGCCCGCCGGCTGAACGCGTTGGTGCGCCGCGAGACGTGCGCCGACGTCGGCCGTGCCCTCGATCTGGGCAGCGTGTTGCGGCTTGGGGCCGGCGAGCTGCAGACCGGCGGACGGACGAAGACGGCCATCCTCGGCGACGTCATGGAGGCGGTGATCGCTGCCATCTATCTTGACGGCGGCTTCGAAGTGGCATTCCAGTTCGTTGCCCGTCACTGGGGCGAGCGCATGGCGGCGGCGCGCGGGCCATTGCGCGACGCCAAGACGACGCTGCAGGAATGGGCGCAAGGGCGCGGGCTGCCGACTCCGGCCTATCGTCAGGTCGGCCGCAGCGGGCCCGATCACGATCCCGAATTCACCATCGCCGTCGATATCGCCGGTATCGCCGGCGCAGAAGCGCGCGGGCGCTCCAAACGCGAGGCCGAACAGGCCGCCGCCGCCCGCGTCCTGGAACGCGAAGGCCTGTGGAAGGAAGACGCCGTTGGCTGATACGCCTGAACATCCGCCGGAAGCGGTCGGCAAGCCGGAAGCGTCCACGGCGCCGGAGAGTCCGACCCGCGCCGGCTTCGTTGCGCTCATCGGCGCGCCGAATGCCGGCAAGTCGACGCTGTTGAATTGCCTCGTCGGTTCGAAGGTCTCGATCGTCACCCACAAGGTGCAGACGACGCGCAGCCTGGTGCGCGGTATCGCCATCGAGGGCCAGTCGCAGGTCATCTTCGTCGACACGCCCGGCATCTTCCGTCCTCGCCGTCGGCTCGACCGTGCCATGGTGACGACCGCCTGGGGCGGGGCGCATGATGCCGATCTTGTCGCGGTGCTGATCGATGCCAAGAAGGGTCTCGACGATGAAGTGCTGTCGATCTTCGAGCGGATCGGCGAAGTGCGCCACCCGAAGATCCTGATCCTCAACAAGATCGATCTGATCAAGCGCGACACGCTGTTGGCGCTTGCCGCGGAAGCCAACGCCAAGGTTGCCTTCGAGCGTACCTTCATGGTCTCGGCCACGACCGGCTCGGGCGTTGGCGACGTCATGGCGTGGTTCGCCGCAATGGTGCCGCCAGGCCCCTGGCTCTATCCGGAGGACCAGATATCGGATCTGCCGATGCGCGGGCTCGCCGCGGAAATCACGCGCGAGAAACTGTTCCTGCGCGTTCACGACGAACTGCCCTACGAGTCCACCGTCGAGACCGAGCTCTACAAGGAGATGAAGGACGGTTCGGTGCGGATCGAGCAGACCATCTATGTGGCGCGCGATAGCCAGCGGCGCATCATCCTCGGGGCCAAGGGCGAGACCATCAAGGCGATCTCGATCGCCGCGAGGAAGGAACTGACCGAGCTCATCGAGCAGCCGGTGCATCTGTTCCTGTTCGTCAAGGTGCGCGGCAGCTGGTCGGACGATCCAGAACGCTATCGCGAGATGGGGCTGGAATTCCCGACGAAGTAGCGGCGTCCGGCATGGGGGTGGGACCATGCAATGGCAGGATGAAGCGATCGTGCTCGGCGGTCGTCGGCAGGGCGAGTCGAACGTCGTGCTCGAGGTGATGACGCGCGAGCGCGGCCGCTGTCTCGGTCTGGTGCGCGGCGGCCGTTCGGCGCGCAATGCGCCGAAACTGCAGCCCGGCAATGGCGTCGAGGTCACCTGGCGGGCGAGGCTCGACGAACATCTCGGAACCTTTGGCGTCGAGCCGACGAAATCCCGCGCTGCCGATCTGATGGCCTCGGCAACCGGCCTCAACGCCGTCCAGACGCTTGCGGCGCACTTGCGGCTGTTGGCCGAGCGCGAACCCCACACCGAACTGTTCGCCGCGCTCGAAACCGTGCTCGATCACGCCGCCTCGCCGATGGAGACCGGCGGTCTCCTCGTCCGTTTCGAACTGCTGGTGCTCGACGCCCTCGGCTTCGGCCTGGACCTCACCACCTGCGCCCTGACCGAGGTGCGCTCGGATCTCGCCTTTGTCTCCCCGAAGACCGGACGAGCGGCTTCGCGCCTCGCCGGCGCGCCGTGGGCCGATCGGCTGCTCGCCCTGCCGCCGTTCCTGACCGACGAACTCGGCCACCGGCCTGCGAGCGCCGACGACATCCGCGCCGGCTTTCGCCTGACCGGTCATTTTCTCGCGGCTCACGTCTGGACACCGCGCGGCGTCGCGCCGCCGCCAACGCGCGACGCGCTGATTGCCGCCCTCGAGCGATAGCGATAGGGCCGTCGGCTCTGCGGCCATGCTCGG
The DNA here is from genome assembly GCA_031291595.1 of Ancalomicrobiaceae bacterium. Classification (GTDB taxonomy): domain Bacteria; phylum Pseudomonadota; class Alphaproteobacteria; order Rhizobiales; family Ancalomicrobiaceae; genus CAIYYN01. The sequence goes on from JARLIU010000205.1 coordinate 5,788, forward strand.
GTCAAAGCGGCCGGCGCCATTTTTCGGAGCGCCGCTGCCGGCCTTGTCCGACTAAACGAATAATTAGCGTCTTCCGTTTCATTCTGTCGGATGAACGCAAGGGTTTCACTGACCGGGTGCGGCGGGGCTCCTCGTCCGGTCAGGCTGGCATGCGTGACGGCAGCGAACGGCAGCACCGGCTTCCGATCGATCTCGCCTTGGCAAATACACTCGGCACGCCAGATCGCGAGGCGACGATCAGTGTGCCCGGTGCCGATCGGGAGGAATGGCGCGACGCGCCATCATCAGCTCGCCTGAAGTCGCCGGCGTCAACCCGGCCCGCCATGTTTGGATCCTTCAGGCCTCCGGCAACGCCGGCCTGGAGCCCCCCGGGAGTTCTTTCGGATCCACCGCGCATGCAGACAGACGTCAAACGCCGCCGCAAAGGTGGTCCCGCTGCAGTAGACGACAAGGGCGGCGCCGCCGCGCCTCCGGTCGGGCGGAGCGGTCGCGCTGTCACCACGGATGGTCTCATCGTCGCAGCCATCCCCGAGAGCTACAACAACCAGTTGACCGTCGTCCGCAGGAAGCTGATCAGCCCGCAAGCCGAGCGGCTGATGGTGGCGTTCGAGAATATCCGCGAAGGCCTCGTCATGTACGACGACGACGAACGTCTCGTCATGATGAACCCGCGCTACGCCGAGATGTACGCCATCCCGCCGGACCTGCAGAAGCCCGGCGTCCGCTTTGCCGAACTCCTGGATTATTGGGGCCGCGTCGGCCTCCTCGATGTCGAGGACAACCTGACGGCGCGCCGCGACGTTGCCTCGCGCGACACCGCCTCCTGCGTCCGCCTGCACCTGTGCGACGGCCGTGTCTACGAACTGAACGAACAGCCATTGCCCGGCGGCGGCTGGGTGTCGACCCACGACGACATCACCGCGCGGGTTCGCGCCGAGGAGCGCATCCTGTTCCTGGCGCGCCATGATGCGCTGACGGGATTGGAAAATCGCGCGAGCTTTCATGAGGGCCTGTCGTCGCATCTGGCCAAGGCCACCAAGGACGGCACCCCGAATCGCTTCGCGCTGATGATGTTCGATCTCGATCGCTTCAAGGCGATCAATGACCAACTCGGGCACGACCGCGGCGATCAGGTGTTGAGCCTGATCGGGCGGCGCGTGTTCCGCAAGCTGCCGCACGGAACGCGTGTCGCGCGGCTCGGCGGCGATGAATTCGCCATCATTCTCGACGTCGCCGATCGCAGCATGGCACGCAGCGTGGCAGCCGACGTCGTCGCCGCCATTTCGGAGCCGTTCGAATTCGATACGGTCACCGCCGAGATCGGCGCCAGCCTCGGCATCGCCTATCATCCGGATCACGGCGACGACGTGACCACGTTGATGAAATGTGCCGACCAGGCACTGCGGGCGGTGAAGTCGCGCCCGGCTGAGGCCATCCTCGAGTACGACCGCACGCTCGGCGACGCAGAGACGGCGCGCGACGAACTGATCAACCGCCTGCCCGGCGCGCTCGACACCGGCGAGATCGCGCTGCACTTCCAGCCGATCATCAATGCCGCAACCGGGCAATGCACCTCCGCCGAGGCGTTGCTGCGCTGGCGTCATCCGACGCTCGGCATGGTGGCGCCCGACCGTGTCATCGAACTCGCCGAGGAAAGCCGGCTGATGCCACGCCTCGGCCTGTGGATCCTGAAACGGGCGCTTGCCGCGGCCTCCGGCTGGCCGCGCCACATCGGCGTTGCCGTCAACCTCTCCGCCATCCAGTTCCGCGAGGAGGGCTTTGCCGAAAGCGTGCTCGCGGCGATCGCCGAGGCCGGCGTTGAGCCGGAGCGGCTGGAACTGGAGCTGACCGAGACGCTGCTGTGCGACGATTCCGCCGTCGCCACGATCAAGAAGCTGCGCTACCAGGGCGTCCGCTTCTCGCTTGACGACTTCGGCACGGGTTATGCGTCGATGTCCTATCTGCTGCGCTTCCCGTTCGATCGGGTGAAGATCGATCGCTCCTTCGTTTCCAGCGTCGACATCCGCACCGATCGCCGCATCATCGTCGAGGCGATCGCCGGCCTTGCCGACCGGTTGGGACTGGAAGTGGTCGCCGAAGGGGTGGAAACCGAGGGCGAACGCCGCATCGTACAGTCCGTCGGCTGCGGCTTCCTGCAGGGCTATCTGTTCGGCAAGCCGATGCCGGAGGCGGATTTCCGCGCTTTCCTCGATCACTGAACCGGCGGGTTCAGCCTCCTGCGAGCAGCGGGGCTTGCCCTCCGGCCTCATCGCCTCTACCGAAGAGGTCATGGGACAAAGGGTGATTCCGCCGGGCTCCGGCGATGACGATCCGCCCGGCGGCGAAGTACTGCCGGTCAATCTGCGCGAGGCGCTCGAGGAGCGCTACCTCGCCTATGCGCTGTCGACCATCATGCACCGGGCGCTGCCCGATGTGCGCGACGGGCTGAAGCCCGTGCATCGCCGCCTGTTGTACGCCATGCGCGAATTGCGGCTTGACCCCAGTTCGGGGTTCAAGAAATGCGCCCGCGTCGTCGGCGACGTCATCGGCAAATACCACCCGCACGGCGATCAGTCGGTGTACGAGGCGATGGTGCGGCTGGCGCAGGATTTCGCCCAGCGCTATCCGCTGGTCGACGGCCAGGGCAATTTCGGCAATATCGACGGCGATAGCGCCGCGGCGATGCGCTACACCGAAGCGCGCATGACCGACGTCGCCGCCCTGATCCTGGAAGGGCTCGACGAGGACGCCGTCGACTTCCGCCCGACCTACGACGGCTCGGAAGACGAACCGGTGGTGCTGCCCGGCGCCTTCCCCAATCTTCTGGCCAATGGGTCCTCCGGCATTGCCGTCGGCATGGCGACCTCGATCCCGCCGCACAATGCCTATGAACTCGCCCAAGCCGCGCTGAAGCTGATCGCCATCCCCGATACGCCGGTCGAAGCGCTGATGGAATTGGTGCAGGGTCCGGATTTCCCTACAGGCGGCATCATCGTCGAAAGCCGTGCCTCGATCCTGGATGCCTACCGTACCGGCCGCGGCGGCTTCCGCGTCCGCGCCCGCTGGCACCAGGAGGACACCGGCCGTGGCACCTGGGTCGTCGTCGTCACCGAGATCCCCTATGCGGTCGCCAAGTCGCGGCTGATTGAGAAGCTCGCCGACCTGATCAACGACAAGAAGCTGCCGCTGGTCGACGACATCCGCGATGAATCCGCCGAAGACGTGCGCGTCGTCATCGTGCCGAAGAGCCGCAACGTCGAGCCCGGGCTGATGATGGAGAGCCTTTACAAGCTCTCCGAGCTCGAGAGCCGCGTGCCGCTCAACATGAACGTCCTGTCGCGCGGCCAGATCCCCAACGTGCTGGGCCTGAAGGAGGTGCTGCGCGAGTGGCTCGACCACCGCAAGGAGGTGCTGGTCCGCCGCTCCACCCATCGGCTCGTCGAGATCGAGAAGCGGTTGGAGATCCTGGGCGGCTTGCTCGTCGCCTACCTGAACCTCGACGAAGTCATCCGCATCATCCGTTACGAGGACGATCCCAAGGCGGAATTGATCGTCAAGTTCACGCTGACCGAGATCCAGGCCGACGCCATCCTCAACATGCGGCTGAGAAACTTGCGGAAGCTCGAGGAGTTCGAGATCCGCAAGGAGCATGAGGCCCTGACCAAGGAGGCGGCAAGCATCCGCGAGCTGCTGGCAAGCGACGACAAACAGTGGAAGGTGGTGGCGCACGAGATCCGCGACGTCGCCAAGCGCTTCGGCCCGGACACGCCGCTTGGGCGCCGCCGCACCACCTTTGCCGATGCGCCCGAGCATGCTCACGAAGATATGATGGAGGCGATGATCGAGCGCGAGCCGATCACCGTGGTGGTATCGCAAAAGGGCTGGATCCGCGCGCTCAAGGGGCACATCGAAGATCTGTCGCGGCTGGAGTTCAAACAGGACGACCGGCTGAAGATCGCCTTCAAGGCCGAGACCACCGACAAGATCATCATGTTCTCGACCGGCGGCCGCTTCTTCACCTTGGAAGCCTCGAAGCTGCCGGGCGGGCGCGGTGCCGGCGAACCGATCCGCATCCAGGTCGACATGGACCAGGATCAGGACATGCTGGCGGTGTTCGTGCACCGGCCGGAGCGACGCCTGCTGGTCGCCTCCAAGGCAAGCCGTGGCTTCATCGTGGCGGAATCGGAAGTTGTCGCCCAGACCCGCAAAGGCAAGCAGGTGCTGAATGTCGCCACCGGCGACGAGGCGCGGCTGTGCGTCGAGGTGCCGGTTGGCACCACGCATCTGGCGACGATCGGAGACAATCGCAAATTCCTGGTCTTCGCGCTGGACCAGGTCCCGGAGATGCAGAAGGGCGCCGGCGTCCGGTTGCAGCGCTTCAAGGATGGCGGCATCGCCGATGCCAAGCCGTTCATCGGCGCGGACGGACTGACCTGGACGTCATCCTCGGGGGCGAGCTTCACCCGCTCGCTCGTCGAACTGAAGGAATGGCTCGGCAATCGGGGCGATGCCGGCCGGTTGCCGCCGCGCGGCTTCCCCGCCAGCAACCGCTTCGACAACTGCTGAGGGCAGGCGGGCAGACGAAAAAAAGGAGCGATCCGGCGGGGCGGCCGTGATCGCTCTTCAGTTAGGACGTTCAGGCTCAGGGGGGAAGCCGACGTCGAAAGCGTGTCCGTTCGATAGATCGAATGCACCGCACCTGCCGCGCCCGTCGATCAACTGTCAGCGGTCGCGATCTCTGATCCGTCTGGCAGCGGTGCAGGTCCCTCCGGCCGCGGGCGAAAGCCCTCGGTCGAATTGGCTACCGGTGGAAATGGTTTCGTCCGACATACGGATGGCTGTAGACGCCATGCCAATGGTGGTAAGGGCCACCATAGTAAGAGCGATAATACGGCCGCCCGTAGTAGCCGGGGTAATAATCGTCGTCGTAATAGGCATCGCGTTGCGCGGCGATGATGGTGCCGAGGGCAATCCCGCCGATGATGCCGCCGATAATGCCTGGTCCGACGTGGCGATAGTGTGCTTCCGCCGGGCTTGACGCGCCGACCGAGGTGGTGGTGATCAAGGCAGCGACGCCGAGCGCAGTAATCCATCTGCTCATCATGCTCGTGTCCTTTCACTTAGAGCAGGACGCTTTCAGATGGAATCGCCCGGCGATCCATCTGAAAGCTGAATCACTGCTCCATGAATAGTTGGAGAAGCGCCGATTCAGCTGTCACATGCTCCCATGTGACCTCATCGCGCTCTCGGGAGGCGCCAGCCGTCCGGCGCCCTCCCACAAGCCGCTCAGATGCCGTCAGTTGCAGACCCGGCGCCAGTAGCGCTCACCGTTGGAACGCTCGTAGAGGACGTTGCGGCAGCGGTAATAGGGGCGCTCATAGACGTACTCGTCATCGTAATAGGCCGGGCGCTGCGAACCGATGATGGCGCCGAGGGCGAGGCCGCCGATGATGCCGGCAGCGATGCCGGGGCCGGGGCCGTGGTGCCAATGGCGATAGTAGGCCTCTGCCGGGGCCGAGGTCCCGATGGCCGTCGTCGCGAGCGTCGCGGCGATGGCGAATGAAGCGATCAGTTTGGTCATCATGACTTGACCCTCCTGGACTGGGAGCCGGCTGCGGTTCGGCGCGCTCCGATGTTTCGATGCCCCTACCGTAGCCGGCGTCGCGTGCACCGCGCCTGAGTGACACGTTCAGAAATCGTTCATCCGCAGCTTTCCCAATCCGGACTCTTCAGGTAGGGGCGGAATTGCCGAAGGCAACAGGCGAAATGCATTCATCCGTTGGGTTGGTCCATCTATGATCACGCGGTCGCGATCGATTCGGATCGAATGGTTCGGCTTACGACGGGCATTGTCTGTGTCGGCTGGCCGCGCAGCCGCGATTTGTCCCGGCAGAGCCTGCGGCCATCTCCTGACGATCGGATGGTTTCGTCCGATCCGCAGGGAAATCCCCCCGCGTCCATGGTCCGAGCGTGGCCTTATCGTCCGGATCGCGTCAGAATGATCGCATCGCGCGGCTGCCGGATCACCTGCGCGGGGTGTCTTGCATCTGTACCAAGGAGGTTTCCATGGCCGTCGTCTTCGTTACCGGCGCGAACCGCGGCATCGGTCTGGCGCTGACCTACGCGTTGGCCGATCGCGGCGACACCGTGCTTGCAACAGCTCGCGTGCCCGACAAGGCCCCGGACTTGAAGCGGATGGCGGCGCTGCCGGATAAGCACATCGAGATCTTCACCCTCGACGTGACCGATCCGGCGTCGATTGCCGCGGTCAAGGCCCAGCTCGGCAACCGTCCGATCGACATCCTCATCAACAATGCCGGCGTGATCGGCCCGGAGCGCCAGTCGCTCGCCGACATGGACTACGATGGCTGGCTGAAAACCTTCGAGGTCAACACGCTCGGACCGTTCCGCGTGCTGCAGGCGCTCATCGACAATCTGCAGGCCGCCGGCAACGCCTACGTCATGACGATCACCAGCCGAATGGGGTCGTTCACCGCGTCGCGCGGCTCCGACCGGCTCGCCTATCGCGCCTCCAAGGCGGCGATCAACAAGGTGATGCAATCGGTTGCCGCCGATCTGGCGGCCCTGAACATCGCCGTCGCCGTGGCGCATCCTGGCTGGGTGCAGACCGGCGTCGGCGGACGCAACGCCGATATTTCCGCCGAGCAGAGTGCCGCCGGACTGATCCACGTCATCGACCGGATGTCGATCACGCGCTCGCCCCGCTTCGTCAATTACGACGGCTCCAACATCACCTGGTGACTGTGGATGTGCTGCCGCAGCGGCTGTCGATATTGACAGCAAAATATTGAATTGTTTGGCTGATCAGCGATTGACCGGGCGTTGCGGCAAGGGCCAGATTTCGCGCCGGAACGGCTGCCGGTTTCATCGCTGCGGCTTGCCGCAAGTTCACTATGTGCTTAGATCTTAAAGAAAAATCGGGCCCGTGAGGGCCCGAAGGTGCGTAGTGAAGGGAGGAATACGCAAAACATAGCCCTAATATCTTTATAATTAGTGAGTCGGTCCAGAGCAAAAACGGACGTGTGCTCTCATTCGTTGGATTGGGGATGGCGTGTTGCCAAAATGCCAAGACTGGCGCGCGGCGTTGGCGCCGGAGACTGGCCGTCGCGGTTGGCGCATCGAACAACGCTATGGGCCTGCAGTTGGCGTCGGGTGCTTTCGGATGGACCCATCGCGTCGATCCATCGACAGGCTCGCATCACTGCTCCATCAACAGTTTACGGCGCAGTGGCGGCTGTCACCGGTGTCGATGTCACAGCATCGCGCCGCTGTCGGCTGTTGCCGCTTTCCGGACTGATTGAGGAGCCGCAGACGGGGCAGGGGGGCGTCGTCGCCGGCCTCGCTGTGGATCGAGGCCTTGGCGGTCGGCCGGTCTGGCCAGACGGCCTGTGGGATGGCGATCGGTCAGACGACGGCCTTGCGGACGCGTACCGGCTCGCTCTCGTTCGCCGGCAGGTCGATGCGGCGCAGCCGGTTCAAGACGTCGGCGGC
>JARLIU010000206.1 GCA_031291595.1 Ancalomicrobiaceae bacterium
AAAGGTCCGCCGACGTCGAGTGCGGCCAGCGTCTTCGGATGCACCTCGCCGAAATGCGCCAGCACGGTCTGCGGTCCGAGCTGCAGCGTGCCGGAACGGCCGGGATGGAACCAGTCCGGCACCTTGCGCGCGATCTGCAATCTGTCGACCGGCGCGCCGAGCGCTTCCAGCACCGTGATCGCGTCGGCCTTGGCATCCATCCAGGAGACGGTGGATGCATTGCCGGTCCAATGCCGACCGGAACCGGCCGTCGTCGCGGAGCCGCGCCGGATGCCGCCCGCCGAGGTCTTCTGACCCGACGGCGTATCGTCGTGGAACACCTGTCCGACCTCGAACAGGCCGACGTCGCCCTGGCCGCGATCGGCATTGCGCTGGGCCGCCGTGATCAGCCCGGGTAGCAGGCTCGGGCGCATGTCCGAGAGGTCGCTGGCGATCGGATTGGCGAGCGCCAGGTCCGGGTTGCCGCCGCCGAAGTGCTTCGCCTGTGCCGCCGAGATGAACGACCAGGTGACGGCTTCCATCAGCCCACGCGCCGCCAGTTGCCGACGGGCCCGCGAGCGGCGCACCTGGAGGGTGGTCAGCACCTTGCCGTTGACGCGGGTCTTGGCTTCGAGCGGCTGCAGCGGCACCTTGTCGACGCCGTTGATGCGGACGATTTCTTCGACCAGATCGGCACGGCCGCCGACGTCGGCACGCCATGAGGGCACAGCGACGCGCACCGTGTCGCCGTGACCGACGACCAGGAAGCCAAGCCGTTCCAGGATGTGGCGCACCTCGACCCGGTGCAGCTCCAGCCCGGCGAGGCGCTTGACCTCGGACAGCGGGAACTCGATGACACGCTCCAGTTCGGGCGCCTGACCGGCGACGACCACCTCGGAGGGGGTGCCGCCGCACAAGTCCAGGACCATCTGCGTGCCGTAGTCGAGACCGGGGGCGAGGAACGCCGGGTCGACGCCGCGTTCAAGCCGATAGCGCGCATCCGACATGATGCCGAAGCGGCGGCCGGTCTCGGCGATCGACAGGGGATCGAAGTAGGCGCACTCGATGAACACATCAGTGGTCGTTTCCGTGCAGCCGGTCGCCTCGCCGCCCATCACGCCGCCGATGCTGAGCGGACCGGACTCGTCGGCGATGACGCAGGTCTTTTCGTCGAGCGCATAGGTCTTGCCGTCGAGAGCCTTGAGCGTTTCGCCGGCGCGCGCCATGCGTGCGTGGATCGAGCCCTGGAGCTTGGCGGCATCGAACACGTGCAGCGGCCGGCCGCGGTCGAGCGTGACGAAGTTGGTCATGTCGACCAGCGCCGAAATCGGCCGAAGCCCCACGGCCCGGAGCCGCTTCTGCAGCCAGTCGGGGCTGTGGCCGTTGTTCACCCCGCGGATGGTGCGGCCGTGGAAGGCCGGACAGGCCAGCGGTTCGCCGGGCTCGAAGCGCAGCTCGACCTTGATCGGCGAAGCGTAGCTGCCCGGCACCGGGCGAATCGGATCCGGCTTCAGATCGCCGATGCCGGCCGCCGCGAGGTCGCGGGCGATGCCACGCACGCCGGTGCAGTCGGCGCGGTTCGGCGTCAGGTTGATGTCGATGACCGGATCGGCGAGGCCGGCGTAGACCGGGTAGGAGACGCCGACAGGCGCATCCGCCGGCAGATCGATGATGCCGTCATGGTCCTCGGACAGTTCAAGCTCGGCTTCCGAGCACAGCATGCCGCGGCTTTCCACCCCGCGGATGGCGCCGATGCCGAGCGTGATGGCCTTGCCCGGGATGTAGGTACCCGGGGCTGAGAACACCGACTTCATGCCGGTGCGGGCGTTCGGCGCGCCGCACACCACCTGGATCGGCTCGCCGGAACCGATATCGACCATGCAGACGCGCAGCCGGTCGGCGTTCGGGTGTTGCACCGCCGAGATGACGTAGGCCGTGACAAACGGCGCCAAGGCCTTCGCCTTGTCTTCGACCGCCTCGACCTCGAGCCCGATCATCGTCAGCGTATCGACGATCGTCTCCAGTGAGGCCTTGGTGTCGAGGTGATCTTTCAGCCAGGAGAGGGTGAATTTCATGGGGAACTCGTTAGCGGTCTTGTGGTCGGAGCGGAAGTCGGAACGCAGCTAGCTGGCTACCCCCCACCCTGTCCCTCCCCCACAAGGGGGGAGGGAACGGCCATGGCACGATCGTCATTCAGTTGTCCCCTCCCCCCTTGTGGGGGAGGGTCAGGGTGGGGGGCGGCCGCAACACCGGATGTCTCAAGTGGAACGCCCTGTTCGAGCAGGACCATATAGATCCGATCGAGGACGGCGTCGAACTCGGAGTTGGTCTCGTGATTCCAGAACCGCAGCACGCGATAGCCTTCGCGCTGGATCCGGTCGTCGCGAGCCAGATCGTGGGCGCGACCGGCGGGTTCGTTGTGCTGACTGCCATCGAGTTCGATCACTAAACGAGCACGGTGTGATGCGAAATCGACAATGTAGGGTCCAATCGGTACTTGCCGGCGAAAAGCGACGCCACCCAGCTGTTCTCGGCGCAGCGCATTCCAAAGCTTGCGCTCGACATCCGTCATCGCGCGCCTGAGGTGACGGGCGTTCTGACGTTGCAGAGGGGCGACGAGGTGGTGCGGCATCTGGCGGTTCGTCTGGTTAAGTCTCGCGGTCTGTCTCTGCGGGACGACGGTGTTCGGATGCAGATCTCGTCTTGGCGGGTTTACCCCCCACCCGCCCTTCGGGCACCCTCCCCCACAAGGGGGGAGGGGCCTTGTGGCACGAATACTACCCCGGGGTTCCCTCCCCCCTTGTGGGGGAGGGACAGGGTGGGGGGCAGCGTCAATTCTTGTTCCGATGAAGTCGAAAGAAACGATTCATACCGAGCTCAGCCTTGTCTAAGCGCAGATCTGTTCGAAGGTTGCTTCTTATCTCATCCAATAGGGGCAGTAGAGCCTTTGAATCCCTATTCGTACTAAGTTGGACAGCCATATTTTGAGCGAGTTCGATTTCTCTCTTCGTCCCTAAGAGCATAGTCTCTGCATAGGCAGATTCAAAATCGTCCAGCATTTTGTTAAGTGCAATCGGATCTAGATCTCGATCCGAGCCGGTCTGCGACCCGCGTTCCAATCGCTTGTAGGCTTCAATCCGCCTTTGGATTGTCAACTCATCAAGCCGCTTCTTGCGCTCATTGCGAAAGCTCAGCCAATGATTGACGAGAGCCACCACCGCGCCGCCGCCGACTGAGGACAGAAGCGAAACAACGACCGTGGTCGTATCGATGGGCATGACATCCCCTCCTTACCCGCTCACCCCGCCGAACAGCGTCGGCACGTCCAAGGGCCGGAAGCCGTAGTGGCGGATCCAGCGGGCATCGGCGTCGAAGAAGGCGCGCAAGTCGTTCATGCCGTACTTCAGCATGGCGATACGGTCGATGCCCATGCCCCAGGCAAAGCCCTGGTACTCGTTGGGGTCGATGCCGCTGAACTTCAGCACGTTCGGATGCACCATGCCGCAGCCGAGGATCTCCAGCCAGTCGTTGCCCTCGCCGAACTTGATCTCGGATCCCGAGCGGTCGCAGCGGATGTCGACCTCGTAGGACGGCTCGGTGAACGGGAAGAACGACGGGCGGAAGCGCATCTCCACCTGCGGCACCTCGAAGAACGCCTTCAGGAACTCCTCCAGCACCCACTTCAACGTGCCGATGGTCGAGGTCTTGTCGATCACCAGCCCCTCGACCTGATGGAACATCGGCGTGTGCGTCTGGTCCGAGACGCAGCGGTAGGTGCGGCCCGGGCAGATGACGCGGATCGGCGGCTTCAGTGCCTCCATCGTCCTCACCTGCACCGGCGACGTGTGGGTCCGGAGCAACAGCCGGCTGCCGTCCTGCTTCGGCGAGAAGAAGAACGTGTCGTGCATCTCGCGCGCCGGATGGCCGACGGGGAAGTTGAGCGCGGTGAAATTGTAGTAGTCGGTCTCGATATCCGGACCCTCGGCCACCGCGAAGCCCATGTCGGCGTAGATCGCGGTCAGTTCGTCGACCACTTGCGCGATCGGGTGGATGCGGCCCTCGTTCGTCGGCGAGGCGCGCAGCGGCAGGGTGACGTCGACGGTCTCGCGCTTCAGCCGCTCGATGAGCGCGGCTTCCTTCAGCGCCTCGCGGCGGGCGCCGAGCGCCTCGCCGATCTTGTCCTTCAACCCGTTGATCGCCGGCCCGAAGCTCTTGCGCTCCTCCGGGCTCATGCCGCCAAGCAGCTTCAACTGCTCGGAGACCGATCCCTTCTTGCCGAGCGCGGCGACGCGCACCGCTTCGAGCGCGGCTTCGTCGGCAACTCCGGCGATCTGGGCCAGGATCTCGGTTTCGAGGGCGGCAATGTCGGTCATGAGCGGGATCTCGATGGGGTTGTGAAACCCGATGCACGGAAAGTGCGCCTTTTTAGCAGACTTTGCCGGGACTGCCAGTCGTCGATTCCGGCCGGCAGCACCGCCAAAACGAAAAACCCCGCCGGCGAGGCGGGGTTTTGATAGCGTTCAGCTTTTCCAGCCGGTCAGGCGCTCGCGGTGTTGGCGAGCGCCGCCTTGGCGGCATCGACCAGGGCCTTGAACGCCTCCGGCTGGCTGATGGCGAGGTCGGACATGACCTTGCGATCGACGGCGATGCCGGCCTTGGTCAGGCCGTCGATGAAGCGCGAGTAGTTCAGGTTCCAGTCGAGTTCGCGCACGGCGGCATTGATGCGCTGGATCCACAAGGCGCGGAAGTTGCGCTTCTTCACCTTGCGATCGCGGTAGGCATACTGCATCGACTTGTCGACGGCAGCCTTGGCAGTGCGGATGGTATTCTTGCGACGGCCGTAGAAGCCTTTGGCGGCCTCCAGCACCTTCTTGTGCTTGGCGTGAGCGGTAACGCCGCGTTTGACACGAGCCATAACGGATCTCCTTAATAGAAAGGTCGGTTCAAGGTCCGAATGTCTGCTGCGGGCCTAGAGGCCGTTTGGCAGGAAGAACTTCCGGATATTGCGGCCATCGGATTCACTGAGCACGGTGGTGCCGCGCGCATTGCGAATGAACTTCGCCGTACGCTTGATCATCCCGTGCCGTTTGCCGGCCTGCTGCACCTTGACCTTACCGGTGCCCGTGAGCTTGAAGCGCTTTTTGGCGCCGCTCTTGGTCTTTAGCTTGGGCATTTTGCTCTCTCATCTGTTGCGGCGACGATCGCTGCGATGTTTCCCTGGAGAAAAATCGCGAAGAACGCGGCAGCATCCCGCCACGTGAACCCTCGTCGCCAAAGTGGCATCATTGAAGATTGGGTTCGAGCATTCAGGAACGGGCACGGCAGCCCTTTTGGCCGGACCGTTCGAAAGCCGATGGGCTTATAGGGGCTTCGTCATCGAAATGCAACAAGCAGAGCAGCGGATGCGCTCTCATGCCCGTGCCAATCGTTCGCCGATCCTGACGACGAACCCGTCGCCGTCGACCTCGATCTCGTCCGGGCCGCCGCCATCGGCTTCGAAGCGGTAGAGCCTGCCCGATTCCACCGCCGTGACCTTGGCCTTGAGGCGAACGATTTCCAGGCTCGGCGTGGCGATGTGGATGAAGGAGAGGTCCTGCGCCTTGCCGGTCTTCCACGCCATGCGCTTCAGCATCACCGACAGGGCAAACGGCGTGGCGTCGAGGCTGGCGTCCTGGCACTTCGACAAATCGGCGCGTTTCTTGCCCTCGCCGTCGGTCCATTCGCCGTAGCCGTCGTGGCGAAGCGCCACCGTGGCGCCGCCGAGCCGTGTCACATGCAGGCTGCGCAGACCCGCCCATTCGGCATCGACGACGATGCGGTATCTGAGCCCGTAGGCGGCGTCGCCCGATCCGGCGATCGCCACGCCTTCGGCGGCGATCCCGGCGGCGCCGACCTTCACCACACAATGTTCGAGCCCACCGTCGGCGAGCGATCGCCACCGCATGGTCCGCGTCTCGTCGCTCATCGGCCTGATCCCATGTCCGTTTCGATCGACGAGATCACTAAACCAGATGCAAAAAGGGCGGGAAAGCCCGCCCCTTTTCGTAACTGACCGTCATCCCCACCAAAGCGCAGCGGCTTGCCGCACGCGCCGGCGGCGCGCCGAACGCCTCAGCGCCCGGTCAAGATCATGATCATCTGCTTGCCTTCGAACTTGGCGTCCGATTCCACCTTGGCAATGTCCTGCATGTCCGCCTTGACGCGGTCCAGCAGTTGATAGCCGAGATCCTGGTGCGCCATCTCGCGGCCGCGGAAGCGCAGGGTCACTTTGACCTTGTCGCCTTCCTCGATGAAGGTGCGCGACTGGCGGAGCTTCACGCCGTAATCATGGTCGTCGATATTGGGACGGACCTTGATCTCTTTGATCTCGACGACCTTCTGATTCTTGCGTGCCTCGGCTGCCTTCTTCTGCGCCTGATACTTGTAGCGCCCGAAGTCGAGGATCTTGCAAACCGGGGGCACCGACTGCGGGGCGATCTCCACCAGATCGAGGCCCGCTTCCTCCGCTCGGGTCAACGCATCGAAAAACGACAAGACGCCGACGTTCTTGCCTTCGTCGTCGATCAGCTGAACCTGGGGAACTCCTCGGATCTCCCTATTGATACGCGGCCCATCCTTGGTGGGCGGCGGCGCACGAAATGGTCTGCGAATGGTCGTTGTCTCCTCTTAAAACGCAGCCGAACGGACGAAAGGTCCAGGCGAGCGACATAGCGCGCGACGCCACACCGCAATTACACCAACGGCCCCGTCTGCGCGCACGCGACAGGGCAATGCCATGGAGCCCGGATCCGCTCAACCGGTTGCCGGAGAATCCGCCGAAATGCTGCGGAAGTCAACGGGCTTTGCAGCATCGGCAGGGCGTCGCATCCGGCGCTGCCGCCGGGCACATCGCAATGCGCCATGCCGCATCGGGATGGTAACTGTCTGGTCACCGTAACCGCCGGTCGTCCGGCCGCGTCGAATCATCGCGCTGGAATGACGCCGATACATGATCATTTGTATTGACGAGAGAATAAATGTTCACTATGCCCATGCCAACCGGTGCTCCGGCATGCGAAATCAGCCGGATCGCGCCACCCGACTTGCCTTCCTACTCTCGACCCCGCGATTCGACCGTCGTCAACGTCGGTCCGGTCGCCCAGTTGGAGGCGGCACGCCGCACATGACGCCCACCGCACAAGACGTATCCGCTCCGGGCGAGGCCGCGCCGCCGTCCGACCGCCCAGCCAATCCGCCCCGCGCGTTTTCGGTGTTTTCGGCGGCGGAGCTGCAGACCGCGCTCAAGAAGATGTATCTCATCCGCCGGTTCGAAGAGGCGGCCGAGGATGCCTATCAGCGCGGGCTCACCTACGGCACGATGCACCTGTCCATCGGCCAGGAGGCGAGCGCCGTCGGCGCCTGTCTGCCGCTCGGGCCGAGCGACTACATCACCTCGACGCATCGCGGCCACGGCCATTGTATCGCCAAGGGGGCCGATCCGGCGCGGATGTTCGCCGAATTCTCCGGCAAGGAGACCGGCTACTGCCACGGCCGCGGCGGCTCGATGCATATCGCCGACGTCGAAAACGGCAATCTCGGCGCCAACGGCATTGTGGCCGGCGGCATCCCGATCGCCGTCGGCGCGGCGCTTGCCATCAAGAAGCGTGGCCTTCCGAATGTGGCGCTCTGCTTCTTCGGCGACGGCGCGGCCAACGAGGGCGCCTTCCACGAGGCGCTGAACATCGCCTCGATCTGGAAGCTGCCGGTCATTTTCGTTTGCGAGAACAACAAGTACGCCATGTCGACGTCGATCGAGCGGGCGCTGTCGGTGAAGAACGTCGCCGACCGTGCCGTCGCCTATTCGATGCCCGGCGTCATCGTCGACGGCAACAGCCTGACCGACATGGCCGATGCGGTGATGGCGGCGATCGAGCGGGCGCGCGCCGGCCTGGGGCCGACGCTGATCGAATCCAAGACCTACCGGATCCGCGGTCATTCCCGTTCCGACCGCAACCGCTACCGCACCAAGGAAGAGATCGAATCCTGGGTGGCGCGCGACCCGATCGACCGCTTCGAGGTGGAGCTGATCGCCCACGGCCTCGCAACCGCCGCCGAATGCCTCGCCATCCGCGAGGCGGCCGAGGCCGAGATCGCCGCGGCGGTCAAATTCTCCAACGACAGTCCGCTGCCCGACGCCGCCGATATCCTGCGTGGCGTCCACACTCCGGCGGAGGCCAAGCCATGACCGCTCCTCTGTCCGCCACCACCGGCGCCCTGCCGATCGAGCCGGGCGCCAGCCGCGAATTGAGCTTTGCCGAGGCGCTGCGCGAGGCCATGGGCCAGGCGCTCGAGGCGGACGACCGCGTGTTCCTGATGGGCGAGGATATCGCCATCTACGGCGGCGCCTTCCAGGTGACGCTGGGGCTGCTGGAGCGCTTCGGCCACGACCGGGTGATGGATACGCCGATTTCCGAACTCGGCTCCGCCGGCGTCGCGGTCGGGGCGGCGCTGGCCGGCATGCGGCCGATCCTGGAGTTCCAGTTCCAGGACTTCGCCACCTTGGCGATGGAACAGATCGTCAATCAGGCGGCCAAGATCCGCTACATGTTCGGCGGCAAGTGCTCGGTGCCGGTGGTGTTCCGCGCTCCGACGGGGTCGGGTACCGGCGGAGCGGCGCAGCACAGCCAGAGCTTGGAGGCTTGGTATGCGCATGTGCCGGGCCTCAAAGTGGTGCAGCCGTCCAACCCGCACGACGCCAAGGGGCTGTTGCTCGCCGCGCTCGACGATCCAGACCCGGTGATGTTCTTCGAGCACAAGCTCCTCTACAAGATGAAGGGGCCGGTGCCGGAAGCGCCTTACCGCGTGCCGATCGGCAAGGCGGCGGTGGTACGCCAGGGGACACAGGTGACGATCGTCGCCTCGGCCATCATGGTGTCGCGCTCGCTCGAAGCGGCGGCGATCCTGGCCGAAAAGGGCATCGACGTCGAGGTCATCGACTTGAGGACGCTGCGCCCGCTCGACACCGAGACGATCATCGCCAGCGTCAAGAAGACCACGCGGCTGATGTGCGTCTACGAGGGCGCCAAGACGCTGGGCATCGGCGCCGAGATCGCCGCGATGATCGCCGAAAGCGAGGCCTTCGACTATCTGGACGCGCCGATCCTGCGTCTCGGCGGGGCCGAGGTGCCGATTCCCTATTCGCCGGTGCTCGAGAAGGCCGCCGTGCCGCAGGTTGCCGACATCGCTGCCGCCGCCGAACGGCTGGCGAACAAGCGGGTGTAAGCGGAAAGGGCAGGGGCAATCGCATTTCTCCAGGGGGCTGCCCCTTCTGTTTGTCCTCGGGCGAGGCTAGAACGCCGCGCATGACGCTGCCGATCGAAGCCGCCCTGCCTGAGCTGCTGGCCCGCCTGGACGCCTGCCCCAATGCCGTGCTGATCGCCCCGCCCGGGGCCGGCAAGACGACGCGCGTGCCCCTGGCATTGCTCGATGCCGGCTGGCGCCACGGTGGCCGCATCATCGTGCTGGAACCGCGCCGGCTCGCCGCCCGTGCGGCGGCGGGGCGCATGGCCGCCACCCTGGGCGAGGACGTCGGCGCCACCGTCGGCTATCGCGTCCGCCTCGACAGCCGCGTTTCGAAGGCCACCCGCATCGAGGTGGTGACCGAAGGCGTCTTCACCCGGATGATCGCCGACGATCCGTCGCTCGACGGCATCGCCGCCGTGCTGTTCGACGAATTCCATGAGCGCAGCCTCGACGGCGATCTCGGTCTGGCGCTGGCGCTCGACGCGCAGGGAGCGCTCCGGCCGGATCTGCGGCTGCTCGTGATGTCGGCGACGCTCGACGGTGCCCGCGTTGCCGCCATCCTGGGCGAAGCCTCGCAAGTCGTCAGCGAAGGCCGGGCCTTTCCCGTCGAGACGCGCTATCTCGGCCGCGACACAGGCTTGCGCATCGAGGCCGCCTGCGCCGCGGCGGTCAGGCGCGCGCTGGCGGAAGACGCCGGTTCGATCCTCGCCTTCCTGCCCGGGCAGGGCGAGATCCGCCGCCTGGTCGAGCTTCTGGCGCCCCAGGTCGGCGTCGATGTCGACATCGCCCCCCTCTACGGCGCGCTCCCGCCCCAAGAGCAGGACCGCGCCATCCGGCCGGCCGCGCCCGGACGCCGCAAGATCGTCGTTGCCACTTCGGTCGCCGAGACCTCGCTGACCATCGAGGGCGTGCGTATCGTCGTCGATTGCGGCCTCTCCCGCGTGCCTGTCTACGAACCGGCGACCGGGCTGACGCGGCTGGAAACCGTGCGGGTGTCGCGTGCCTCCGCCGACCAGCGCCGCGGCCGCGCCGGACGCACCGGGCCGGGCATTTGCTACCGGCTGTGGCACGAGCCGGAGACGGCATCGCTCAAGCCCTTCAACGCGCCAGAAATCATCGAGGCCGATCTCTCCTCGCTCGTCCTCGATCTCGCCGCGTGGGGCGTCAGCGATCCGGCCCAGCTCGCCTTCCTCGACCCGCCGCCGAAACCCGCCTGGGGTGAGGCGGTGGAACTTCTCACCGAACTCGACGCGCTCGACGGCGACGGCCGCCTGACGTCGACGGGCAGGGCGCTCGGCCGCTTGCCGCTGCACCCGCGCCTCGCCCACATGATCCTCAAGGCCGGTGAGGAGGATGCGGCACCGACGGCTGCCGAAATCGCCGCCATCGTCGGCGAGCGCGGCCTCGGCGGCACGGCCGTCGATCTCGCCGACCGGCTGTCGCGCTTCCGCGCCGATCGTTCGCCGCGAGGCGCCGAAGCCCGCCAGATGGCAGCGCGCTGGTCGGCCACGGCCGGCGGCAGCCGCAGGCGCGATCCGTCGGACGGCCCTAGCCCCGGCCGGCTGCTGGCTCTCGCCTACCCCGATCGCATCGCGCAGGCCCGTGGGGCTCCCGGCGCCTTCCGCCTGGCCAACGGCCGCGGCGCGATGATCGAGGCGCACGAACCGCTCGCCCGCGCCGCCTTCATCGTTGTCGCCGATCTGCAAGGCGCGGCGCAGAACGCCCGCGTCTCGCTTGCCGCCGGCATCGAGCTTGCCGACATCGAAGCGGAATTCGCCGCCCATATCGTCGAGGAGACCGAGGTGCGCTTCGATGCGGCCTCGGGTGGCGTGCGCGCCCGCCGCATCCGGCGGCTCAACAAGCTGGTGCTGGCCGAACGCGTCGTCGAGCGCCCCGACCCGGACAAGGTCGCCGCCGCGCTCGTCGCTGGCGTCCGCCAGAAGGGACTGGCGTCACTGCCGTTTTCGAAAGCCGCCAAACAGCTGCGCGCCCGCGCCGCCTTTGCCCGCCGCGCCGATCCGGACTGGCCGGATCTGTCGGACGAAGCGCTCCTCGCCGGTCTGGAGAGCTGGTTGCAGCCGCACATCGACGGTAAGCGCTCGCTCGGCGAAATCGGCGCCGATGATCTCGGTGGCGCGCTCGAGACTCTCATCGATTGGGAGAGGAAGGCGCGACTGGATCGACTGGCACCGACGCATTTTACCGCGCCTTCCGGTTCGAACGTGCCGATCGACTACGAGGCGGAGAACGGCCCGGTGCTGTCCATCCGCGTGCAGGAGCTGTTCGGCCTCGACACCCATCCCGCCATCGCCGAAGGGCGCGTCGCGCTGCTGGTCGAACTGTTGTCGCCGGCACACCGGCCGATCCAGGTGACGCGCGACCTGCCGGGCTTCTGGCGCGGCTCCTGGCGCGATGTGAAGCTCGAGATGAAGGGCCGCTATCCGAAGCATGTCTGGCCGGACGACCCGCTGTCCGCCACCGCTACCAGCCGCGCCAAGCCACGCGGCACGTAGTCCCCAGCCATCCCACGACCGGCCCGACCCTTGTCGGCGCCAAGTTTAGCGCTATGACATGCTCGTGATGCGATGTGATTGCCGGTGTCCTCCGATCCGAGGCGACCGGCCGCGGAAGGACCGCCTATGGACGAGGGAAAGGAGCTGCTGCCGCCGTCACCGGACGAGCCACAGCGCCGCTGGCCGCGCTTCGGCCTGTCGTCCAAGCTGCTTGTCCTCACCATCATCTTCGTCATGGCGGCGGAATTCCTGGTGCTGGTGCCGACCTTCGCCAATTTCCGCTCCGATTGGCTGAGGGACCGGCTGACGACTGCCGACATCGTCTCGCTCTCCTTGAGCGAGATGAAGGACGTGCCGCGCCGCGTGCAGGACAAGCTTCTGGCCGCGACCGGCGCCATGATGATCGCCGTGCGCGAGACCGGAGCGCGCCGCCTCGTCGCCATGGCGGAGATGCCGCCGACCGTCAGCCGCCACATCGACATGGCCGACCGCAACATGCTGCACGACATTCTCGATGCGTTCGACACCATCCTCGCCGGCAACGGCCGCACCATCCATGTGCTCGGTACGCCCAATGCCAGCGGTCAGGTGATCGAACTGGTCATTTCCGAGACTCCGCTGCGCGATGCCATGTTGCGCCTCGCCGGCGCCATCTTCTGGCTGTCGGCGGCGATCGCCGTGATCAGCGCCGCACTGGTGTATTTCTCACTGCGCGGGCTGCTGCTGCAGCCGCTGTTGCGGCTCACCCGCGCCATGGCGACGTTTTCCGCCCGCCCCGAGGATCCCTCAAGCATCATCGTGCCGTCGGGCCGTCACGACGAGATCGGCGACGCCGAACGTCATCTGGCCGGCATGCAGACCGAACTCGCCGGAACCTTGCAGCAGAAGAGCCATCTCGCCGACCTCGGGCTGGCCGTCTCCAAGATCAACCACGACCTGAGGAACATGCTCGCCTCGGCGCAACTCCTCACCGAACGCCTGGCGACCATCTCCGACCCGACCGTGCAGCGTTTCGCGCCGAAGCTGCTCGCTTCGCTCGATCGCGCCATCGGCTATTCCCAGGCGGTGCTGAACTACGGCAAGGCGCGCGAGGCGCCGCCCGAACGCCGGCTGGTGAGCTTGCGCCGCGTCGTCGACGACGTCGGCGACGTGCTCGGTCTCTACGGCCATGCCAGCATCGAATTCGCCGTCACGGTGGCGACCGACATCGAGATCGACGTGGATCCCGATCATCTGTTCCGCGTGCTGATGAACCTGTGCCGCAATGCCGCCCAGGCGCTCGAGGCCGATGTCGATCCAGCCATCGTCAAGCGCATCATGGTCGAGGCGGGGCGCGCCGGCTCGGTGGTGACGATCCGCATCGCCGATACCGGTCCGGGCGTGCCGCCTAGGGCGCGCGAAAACCTGTTCCGGGCTTTCCAGGGCGGGGTCCGGCGCGGCGGCACCGGGCTCGGACTGGCGATCTGCGCCGAACTCGTGCGCGCCCACGGCGGCGCCATCGACCTCGTCGACACCGGCGCCGGCGCCGCCTTCGAAATCTCGATCCCGGATCGCGTCATCGAATTGAAGCGCGGCCGCAGAAGCGGAACGCAGTGACCCTCAGGCTGCAGATA
Source organism: Ancalomicrobiaceae bacterium (assembly GCA_031291595.1). Classification (GTDB taxonomy): domain Bacteria; phylum Pseudomonadota; class Alphaproteobacteria; order Rhizobiales; family Ancalomicrobiaceae; genus CAIYYN01. The sequence goes on from JARLIU010000206.1 coordinate 13,388, forward strand.
ATCTTCAAGACTTGAATTCGTCATTGCGAGCGAAGCGAAGCAATCCAGAGTCTTTTTGACATTTCTGGACTGCTTCGCTTCGCTCGCAATTGACGAATCGCGAGCTATTTCTTCTTAGCAGGAGTGTGGTAGCCGGTCGTCCAATCACGCCGCCGGCAGCACCCGCGCCACGGGGAAGGTCACCTGCACCAGCGTCCCCTGATTGACGGCGCTGTCGATGCGCATGGCGGCGCGATTGGCTTCGACCAAAGCCTTGGTCAGCGGCAGGCCCAGTCCGGTACCGCCGCCGCGTCCGCGGTCGGTGTGCAACTGCCGGAATGGCTCCAGCGCCAGCTGGATATCGCTCTCGCTCATGCCGAAGCCGGTGTCGCGCACCCGGATCACCACTTCGCCGGTTTCCTCCTTGACCGCCGAGACGATCACCTGGCCGCCGGCCGGGGTGAATTTGATGGCGTTGGACAAGAGGTTGAGCATGATCTGCTTGACCGAGCGCTGGTCGGCGGCGACCGCCGGCAGACCGGCGGGCAGGCTCGAGCGGATGATGATGCGCTCGCGGTTGGCCTGCGGCTGCATCAGCGCGATGCAGTCGCCGAGCAGTTCGCCCAGCTGCACCGGCTCGAACTTCAGGTCCATCTTGCCCGCCTCGACCTTGGAGAGATCGAGCAGGTCATTGACAAGGCTCATGATGTGCGTGCCGGAGGACTGGATGTCGCGAAGATAGTCCTTGTAGCGTTCGCTGCCGACGGCGCCGAACCGCTCGCCGAGCATGACCTCGGAAAAGCCGATGATGGCGTTCAGCGGCGTGCGGATCTCATGGCTGATCTTGGCGAGGAAATCCGTCTTCTGCAGGCTCGATTCCTCGGCGCGGCGGCGCGCGGCGGTCAACTCTTCCTCGGAGCGCTTCCACTCGCGGATATCGCGAATGACCGCGCAGTACTTCGTCTCTGCGGCCAGATCGGCGGAGATGCGGCCGAGGGTGACGATCAGCGGAATCTGGCCCTCGGGACGGACCTGGCCGAGCATTTCGCGGCCGTCGCCGTGAGCGATGCCGCGCCCGATCGCATCGATGAGGTCGAACACGCCGCGCCGGCTCTCCGCCACCATCAGCATCGACAGGTGGCGTCCGTCCATTTCGCCGCGCGCCAGCCCGAACAATTTTTCCGCGGCGCGGTTGGCCGAGGCGATGCGGCCGGCCGCATCGAGGATGACGACGCCGTCGGTGGCCGTATCGATGATGGCTTCCAGTTCACGCATGCGGGCGCGGGCGCCGGCCAGCGCCTCGATCGCCGCCTTGGCGGTCGCGTCGATCGTGGCATCGATGCTGCGCTCGACCGGGGTCATGGTCATGACCAGGGCATTGGCACCGGCCCAGGTTGCCTGCACGATGCGCACCTCGGCCGGCAGGACCCGCCCCTCGCGAGTGATCAGCGGGATCGGCCGTTTGGAGGAATCGCAGGTCCAGTCCTTGCCGGCATGCGGGCCGGCGAACAGCGCATCGAGCCCGCCGCGGTCGGAGAGATCGGCAAGGCTGGCGTAGCCGGTGAGCTTCAGGAACGCATCGTTGATATAAATGAGCGCGTCGCCCGAGATGATGCCGACGGCGACCGGCAGCCGGTCGACGAGGTGTGCCGCCTGGGTGCCGGCACTGGTCCGGCCGTCGAGTTCGGCGATCAGCGACTGCATCGACGCCTCCGGCTCGGACGGCGCAATCACTTCGGCTGGGCGCGGTGCGGGCCGCACCGCCGGTTTCTCTTCCTCGTCACCTTCGAACCGGGCCCCCAGCGCCTCGGCGATCTGGCGGAAGGCGTTGCGCTCGGCACTCGACAGGCGGAGCGTTTCCGGCGAGATTTGCGTCACCGGGCGCCGCGGCAGGTCGTCGCTTCGGAAGTCGGCAACCGGGTTGGACGCGACCAGAGCCAGTGTGGCCAAGGTCTTCGGCCCGGGAATCGGCTCAGGCTCGACCATCGGCTCGACGTCGGCGGCCTCCGCCGGGCGAGACTCGGCTGGCAGCTCCGCCTCGGCGATTTCGGCTTCGGCAGCTGCGGACTGTTCGGGCGCGTCGGCCGACGCGGCAGCGACCGGCGGCTCAGCCGCTACCGGCTCGACCAGCGGCGCTCGACCGATGGCCGCTTCGGCCATCGCCAATTCGTTCGCATCAAGCACGGGCTCGTCGTCCGGCGGCGTCTCGGCTGCATGCGCCTTGGCGACGATCAGCCCGGTCAACAGCGCGTCGGGCTTGGCCGTGGCCGGCCGGACGATGCCGAAGCCGCGATATCCGGCAAAGCCGCGCGTCCGCTCGCTGACCGGCATGCCAGCGAGTTCGACCGAGGCGCGCAGCGCCGTGCCTTCGATCGGCCAATCGAGGGCAATGCCCTGCCAGGCGGATCGGCGGCTGAGCGCGCCGGCCAGGCTGCCCTCGGGATCGAGACAGAGGTGGTCGGAAAACGTCTGCCAGTCGTCGCCGGTCTCCGGCACCACATGCGGTCCGAGGCTGGCGGCCAGTTCCGGCCCGAAGCCGACGACCCGACCGGAGGCGTCGATCTGCCAGGCGAAGCGGTGCGGCTTGCCGTCGAGATCGAAACGGAAGCCGGCGGCAACGTCGTCGTCCGTTGCAGGTTCGTCCGGCAGCACAGCTTCGAGCGGGCCGACATGGAGCAGGCGGCGAACCAGCGCAGTGCCGGCGACGCGCACGATCAGCACGTTGCGGCTGCCTCCCGAGACGCGCACGCGCCGGCGCTCCAGCCGTTCGCCCGCGTCCTGCTCGGCCATCGCTTCGATTTCCTGCTGCGCGCCGTCGAGCACGTGGGTATCGCCGGCAACCGCCAGGATATCATCGGCGTTGAAGATCGTGAGGAGTTGATCCGGCTGCGCATAAAGATCCAGCGTCGCTTCGAGGTCGAACGTGCCTGTCCTCGCATCGGGCAGCGTGGCGACGACGATCGCTTCGCCGGCGGGCGACGTCAGCCGCCGAAGCTTGATCGTGACGACCACCGGCTTGATGCCGCGGTAGAAGCGCACCCGCTCTGTCGTCTCGCCATCCGCGGCAAGGCCCGGCAGCACGCGGGCGAGGTGCCGCTCGACCGGTTCTTCGAAGGGGACGGGGTGTCCGAGCGCGGCAGCGACGTCGACGATGCCGAGCAGCTTCGCCGCAGCGGCATTCAGAAATCTGAGCCTCCGGCTTTCGGCGTCGACTGCGATCACCGGTTCGGCGACCTCGAAGGCGGCGGCCACTTCAGCCAGAACGACGAGCGAGAGCGACGAGACGAGCGTGGCGTTCATGGCAACCCTTGACCGCAGCGCAGCGAATCGGGCCCCTGCGCGTCGTTAATGGTTCTTTAATATAGATTATCCCTTCGGCCATGGCATCATCGCCGTCTCGACACCGGCACTATCTTGCGATTAACGATGAATCCGCCTGAACTGTCCCTGCGGTATAGTGCGGACATCGGCCGGCGACCACGGCCGGCGACGGCGAACGCCCAAGTCAAGGAGGAGCAACACGATGACCGACAAGATACCCCCGTTCGAGATCCCGGAAGCCGTGCGTTCGATCACCGAACAGGCCGTCGATCAGGCCAAGAAGGTGGTCGACGAGGCATTATCTGCTGTCCGCGGCGCTCTCGACAAGGCCGATAGCACGACCGCCGGCACCAAGAGCGGCGTCTATGAATTGCAGAAGACGATGATGGATCTGGCGGAAGAGAATGTTTCCGCCGCCTTCGCCCACACGCAGAAGCTCACCCAGGCGAAAACCCTGCAGGAGGTCATCGACCTGCAGAATGCCTTCGTCAAGGCGCAGATGGCGGCCCTCGGCGAACAGGCTCGCGTCATCACCGAGGCGGCGCAGAAGACGGCGAGCGACGTCGGCGACAAGGCGACGAAGCGCTGACGGCCCGGCGACAGGCCTGGTCTTTCACGGGGCGAGGCCGGCGTTCACTCGCGCCTCGGCCCAACTCGTGCCTCGGCCCAACGGGGACGCCTGCGCGCGTCATAAACGAGCCGCCCGTCGAGACGACGGCCGGCTCGAGGCCGACAGCGACACGGCAGCGGATAGGCTGCCTTCGGCGACGGGTCGAGGTGAATCGGCGGCTTCGCCGGGGTGGAGAATGTGAACGGGCTCCCTAACTTCCAATGATGGCGATTGGGGGGATGCAAGACCGGGAGTCCGCTCAACAGCGAAAGGAAACGCCATGGCAAAGAACATGATTTGCCTCTGGTACGACAAGGATGCCGAGGCCGCCGCCCG
>JARLIU010000207.1 GCA_031291595.1 Ancalomicrobiaceae bacterium
GCCAGCGCCGAAATGCCGGACCTCGACGTTTCGCTGCGCGGTGCCGTCTCCATCGCTCGGCGGCTGCAGGATCCGCTCGCCGAACTGGTGAAGATCGACCCCAAGGCCATCGGCGTCGGCCAGTACCAGCACGACGTCGACCAGACGCGGCTGGCGCGTGCGCTTGACGCCGTGGTCGAGGATGCGGTCAATGCCGTCGGCGTCGATCTGAACACGGCGTCCGCCTCGCTGCTCGCCCGGGTCTCCGGCCTCGGCACGTCGCTGGCCGAGGCGGTCGTGGCGCATCGCGAAGCCGCCGGTCCGTTCAGGAGTCGCAAGGCGCTGCTGTCGGTGGCGCGGCTGGGTCCGCGCACCTTCGAACTGGCGGCGGGGTTCCTGCGCATTCGCGATGGCGACGAGCCGCTCGACGCCTCTTCCGTCCATCCGGAGGCCTACAAGCTGGCCGGGCGCATCGTGAAAGCCTGCGGGCGCGACTTGCGGACGGTGATGGGCGATACGGCGCTGTTGAAAGGACTCGATCCCCGGCAGTTCGTCGACACGCAGTTCGGCCTGCCGACGGTCAGGGACATCATCGCGGAACTGGAAAAGCCCGGCCGCGACCCGCGACCCGGGTTCAAGACCGCCGCGTTCGCCGAAGGCGTGGAAGAGATCGCCGACCTGAAGCCGGGCATGATCCTGGAGGGCACGGTGACCAATGTCGCGGCCTTCGGCGCCTTCGTCGACATCGGCGTGCACCAGGACGGGCTCGTTCACGTCAGCCAGTTGGCCGACCGCTTCGTCAAGGACCCGCGCGACGTGGTCAAGGCCGGCGACGTGGTGAAGGTGCGCGTGGTCGAGGTCGATGCGAAGCGCAAGCGCATCGCCCTATCGATGAAGAAGGATGACGGTTCGATGCCGGAGCGGCGCGGCCCATCTGCCGGTTCGGGCGGGCAGGGCGATCGCGGGCGCGGCGGCAAGCCAACGCCGCCGCCCGCCAACAACGCCTTTGCCGCCGCGCTGGAGCGGGCCAGGGACAAAAGGTGATGCCACCGGCTTGACGCGGCGGTTGCGATCGCCGTGACGGTTCAGTGCAGCCGGTAGTAGATCTCCGTCGCATTGCAGACGTTGGACTTCAACGGCTTGGACGGGTTGCACCCCTTGTAGGCGAAGATCTGATCGTTGAAGCTCTCCGGACGCGGAAACGCGTCGAGATGGTCTTTCGATAGCGCCAAGTCGATCTCGGATAGGTAATTGATCTTCACGTCCGGATTTTCCGGATCCGATAGCTGGTCGCAGAGCAGCAGGAATTTCGGCTCGGCGCCGATGTCCTTGGTCAGCGCCGCGCGCAAATCCTGTTCGCTGAACGGCTTGTCGCCAGCAGACTGGAGCAACGCCCCGAGATTGGTCCATTGCGTCCGGATGGTCGTCACGAGACCGGCGGCCTTGCCGAAATAGTCGTCGGCGCTGGCGAACACGCCGGCGAGGCGCCCATGCTTGTACCATTCGTGCACGGTCAGGCACGCGTCCCCGGCGATCTCGTGCCCGGCCTGCGAACAGCTGGCCGCCGGCATTACCGGCTGCAGCGCCTGCAACGTCGTATCGGCAAGCGTGAGGGGCACGTCCGGAACGTTCGTCGCCTCATAGCATTCCCCCTGGTTCCTGTTCGGCCACAGACCGTGCAGCGCCAGACCGTGGACGACGGCATGGCCCTGCGCGCAGCCGAGCTTGCCGGGATGCGTCGCGCAGAATTCGTCCTGCTGGCTGAGGGCCAGGACATAGTAGTCGAACTGGCCGGGCGTGACGTTCGCCGCGACAGTCTGCGGAGCCGGTGGGTGGCGCCGGTGTTTGGCTTCCGCCGGGCCGGCGATGCCGGTCAGTCCGGCGGCGAGAACGACGACGGCCAATGCAATCTTGGGAATCGACAAACGCAGCAGCATGAAAAACCTCCCTGGCTCGATCGGCTTGAGCCTAGAGATCGACTGTAACAAACCCGCGAAGCTATGGAAGGCTCTCGTTGTGGTTGTTCCACGTCGTCGGAGCGGCAAAACGTCCTACAATTCGTCCCGCTGCCGCAACGCCGGGAACAGCCGCGCCCACAGCGCCGCGATCAGGATGGTGCCGATGCCGCCGATGATGACCGCCGGCACTGCGCCGATCGCTGCTGCCACCACGCCGGACTCGAAATCGCCGAGTTCGTTGGAGGCGCCGATGAAGACCGTGTTCACCGCCGCCACCCGGCCGCGCATTGCGTCCGGCGTATCGATCTGCACCAGGCTCTGACGCAGGAAGACGCTGATCATGTCGGCCGCGCCCATGAAGATGAGCGCCAGCATCGACAGGATCAGCGAACTCGACAGGCCGAAGAAGATGGTCGCTACGCCGAAGATCGCCACCGCCGAGAACATGCGCTCGCCGACGTGGCGGCGGATCGGATAATGCGCCAGCAGGAGGCTCACGGCGAAAGCGCCGATCGCCGGCGCCGAGCGCAACAGACCCAGCCCCCAGGGTCCGGTGTGCAGGATGTCGCGGGCGACGATCGGCATCAACGATGCCGCTCCGCCCAACAGCACCGCGAACAGATCGAGCGAGATGGCGCCGAGAATGGCGGGATTGGCGCGGATGAAATGGATGCCGGCGACGAGGCTTGCCCAGGTCGGCGGCTCGCGGCTGACATGTTGGCGCGGACGGGCGATGGAGAGCGCCAGATAGGCCGAAATAGCGGTCAGACATGCCGCGACTGCGAACACCACTTCCGGACCGAAGGCATAGAGCAAGCCGCCCGCTGCCGGACCGGCGATGACGGCGCATTGCCAGGTGGAGGAATTGACCGCCACGGCACTGGAAAACTGCTCGCGCGGGATCAGCGTCGGCATCAGCGCCTGGTTAGCCGGATTGACGAACGAGCGCGCGGCACCCATGACCGCCATCAGCCCATAGGCCGGCAGCATGTCGTGCGTGCCGCTGCGGGCGAACAGGTAGAGGGCCAGACAGACGGCCGCGATGAGCGCCTGAGAAAACGCAACGACGCGGGCGCGGTCGTGCGAATCGGCAATGTGGCCGGCGATCAGCGACAAGGCAACCGTCGGCAGGAAGATCGACAGGCCGACGAGGCCGAGGGCAAAAGCGCTCGACGTCAGGTCGTAGACCAGCCAGCCGACGGCCACGATCACCATCTGCAGCGCGAGCGCCGACATGAAGCGGGCGAGGATGAACCGGAGGAAGTCCGACTGGCGGAGCACGCCCCAGCCGGTCGGTTGCGTGAGAGACGACGTGGACAAGAAGCCGCTCCGGGTGGAGAGCCGGCAACCGGTGCCGACGCCGGACAGGTGGTGGAGGCTTCTTATGCTGGCAATGCTCCAGCGACGCAAGCTCGGCGTTCTATCTGGATCGCACAAGCGCGATATAGGCAATGGACGGGATGGGACCCGCCATTGGTGTTGCACTGCAGTCCGCCAAGCTTGGCAGACAGGCGCATTGCCGGCAAGTCCGGCGCCAGCGCGGCACCTTCACTCGCTCATCCGGGTGGCAGATCGACGATGAAGCGGGCTCCCCCCGATGGCGCGGCATCGCAGGTGACCGTGCCGCCGTGCCCGCCGGCAATGCGGCGGACGAGCGCCAGTCCCAGACCCCAGCTTCCTCCCGCCTCGGCATGGCCGGTGGGGCGATAGAACGCCTCGAACACCCGCTCGCGCTCTGCTTCCGCCAGTCCGGCACCGCTGTCGGAGACGGTCAGGCGGATGTGGGCAGGTGCGCCCGAGCGGGCAGGGGCACGGCGCTGTAGCGCGACTTCGACCGGCGGCGCGCCATGCTTGAAGGCATTCTCGATGAGATTGCGGATCATGCGCCTGAGCAGCCGCGCCGACCCCGGCAGGACGAACGTCTCGCCCGGCGCCGGCTCCAGCACCTGCGCCCCGAGCCGGGCAGCCTCTTCGGCCGCCAGTGCCAGGAGATCGACGTCCTCGCGTTCGGCTACCCCGGCGTGGTCGAGCCGGCTGGCCAACAGGATCTCCTCGACCAGCGCATTCAATTCGTCGATGTCCTGCTCGATCGAGCGCTTCAGGTCCGGTGTCGGCGTCTCGCCGAACACTTCGACCGCCATGCGCAATCGGGCGAGCGGCGAGCGCAATTCGTGGCTGGCGTGGGCAAGCAGCGTGCGATGCGCGGCGATCAGTGCGGCGATGCGGGCGGCGGCGGCATTGAAGCTCCTCGACAGGGCGGCGATTTCGTCGTGGCCGCTTTCGGGCACGCGCACGTCGAGGCGGCCGGTGCCCCAGTCGTCGACCGCGCGTTTCAGCAGTTCCAGCCGCCGGGTGATGCGGCCGACGAAGGGCAGGGCGGCCAGCCCGATGGCGAGCGCGATGAGGAGAAGATAGAGGAAGCCCGGCGGCGGTTCCATCGGCGGGCGCAAGCCGCGCGCCACCAGCACGCGGCCATCGGCGAGGTCGACGCGCCAGGCCCGGAACGAATGGCCGGGCGGCAGCTCGAGATCGGGGCGCCCACCCTTGCCGGCGAACATCGGCATGCGCCGCGGCGCGCCGGCGGCGTAGATCAACAGCCCGTCGGGTCCCCACAGCGCCACGTAGCCGTCGAGGCGATCGACCATGCGGGTGATCGCGCTGGCGATCACCGCCGGCGGCGCATCGGCCGGCGGCAGCAGCGCTTCGACGATCTGCGCATCGTTCTCGAAGCCGGGCGGCACCCATGCCTGCCAATAATGATGCCAGAGCGTGCCGCCGACCAGCACCATCACCATCAGCGCCACCACCAGCGTGACGTAGAAGCGCCAGAACATCCGCCGTCTCAACGGCGAGACGAAGCCGGGTTGCTGCCGCCAATGCCGTGCGTGCGACCAGCGCATCTCAGACCTCGTCCTGCAGGCGGGCAAACACATAGCCGGCACCGCGCACGGTGATGATGCGGCGCGGATGCTTCGGGTCGTCCTCGATCGCGGCGCGGATGCGCGAAATGTGCACGTCGATCGAGCGGTCGAAGGCGTCGAGCTCTTCGCCCTTGACGAAGTCCATGATCTGCTCGCGGGTCAGCACGCGGCCGGGATGGCTGGCGAGTGCCAGCAGCAGGTCGAACTGATAGGAGGTCATGATGCGCGGCTCGCCCTGTACCTTGACGACGCGCGAGCCGGGATCGATCTCCAGCCGGCCGAAGCGCAGCGGCGGCTGGGTCTCCTCGGCCGGGCTGCCACGGCCGCGCCGCAACACCGCCTTCAGCCGGGCCAGGAGCTCGCGCGGATTGAACGGCTTCGGCAGATAGTCGTCGGCGCCCATCTCCAGCCCGACGATGCGGTCGGTCTCCTCGCCGCGCGCCGTCAGCATGATGACCGGCAGATCGCTGATGATGCGCAGCCGCCGGCATACTTCGAACCCGTCGAGGTCCGGCAGCATCAGATCGAGAATGACCAGATCGAAGCCGGCCCCGGCTTGGCTGGCATGCGCAATGGCGTCGAGCCCGGCCTTGGCCGTGCCGGCGATCTCCACGACATAGGCGGCGTTCGCCAGATAGTCCGCCAGCATGCCGGCGAGCTTGCGATCGTCGTCGATGATGAGAAGGCGCTGCGTCACGGCTGCGCTGCCCCTGCAAATCGCGGCCGGCACGCGAAGCCGGCGGCGCAGACCCTGTCGGAATGATCGTTCGCCAGCACTGTGCTAGCAGAGTCGCAGCGACCCCGCACAATTGAAAAGGCCCTCTTGCCCGTAGGCAAGAGGGCGCGACGGCTCATGGATCGTACCACGCGCGAGGGGGCGCTCAGCGTGGCCGATGCTCGATGAGCATCGCAAGCTTGACGCGCTGGTCGGCCGTCAGCACATCGCCGATGTCGCCGAGCGCTTTGGTGATCGTCTTGGAGGCCTGATCGATGTCGCCGACGCGGGCTGCACGCAGCGCCTCGAGCTTGTCGTGGTCGACCTGCGGCGCGGTCAGGATGGCGGCGAGGTCGATCCGCGTGGTGAAGGCACGGGTATGCAGCGTTTCCAGCGTCTTGGCGGTATCGTCGAAGATGGCGAGCACCTTGGTCTTCTGGTCGGCGTTGGCGCCGACATGGGTCAACGCCATGTCGAACATGTAGCGGGCGTGCACGAGCCGCTCGGCCGGATCCATCGGCGGGCCCGGCTGACGGAAGTGGTTGCGCCAGGGCATCCAGCTGCCTTGTGCCTGCTGCTGGTCGGGACCAAACCAGTCGGCCGGCTCGGCCGCCGGTTGCATCTGGCGATAGTGGGCATAGGGCTGCATGTAGCCGGGGCCGTCCTCGGCGTTCTGGGCATGCAGGTGGCCGAGGAAGACTCCGCCGGCGACGAACGAGCCGGTGAGCGCGACGGCGAGGATGATCAGGCGGCCCGCGTGGTGACGGCGGCGGTGACCGGTGTAGCGGCAATAGGCATCCGGCGGCGGCGTGGCTGGACCGGCGGTCGGACCGGGGGAGGGCGACTGCGACTGGGATTCGGACATGAAATGGCTCCTCTGGATTGGTGCGGCACCCGCTGTGCCGTTCGCCGATGAGAGGAGCTTAGGCCGGGAAGTTTTCCGGGCTTCGCGGCGAACGTAAAGTTTTGTGTCGTCGCCGGGACGGAAGCGTGGCGGGTGCGGACTGGTTGGCCCGATCCGGCTGCGACATTGCGGTGGACAACGGTTGCGGCCGGTACGCCGTCAGCGCCGGGGCGACGCCGACGGCCGTTCGACGGATGCGGTGAATTCTATGCGCGGCGGGAAGTCCCTGGGCTGGCTTCCGGTCGCGGCCTTGACTAAGGTGCCGGCGGAACAGTCGCCGCCGCCGCCCTCGGCTCGATGAACCGTCACATACCTGTCGTTTGACGGCGTCAGACAGGCCGGGCCGCCCCCGCCCGAGCCGCTCCGTCCGCAAGCGCCGCCCACGCCCGTCGTACCCAACGGAATTCAGCGCCATGCAAATGGAAACCATTCCGGGGCTCGCGCGTCGGGCCTTGCCGAGCTACTGGGACCTTGCGGCTTTCATCATCGTGGTTGCGGTGTTGGTCGGCATCGTCAGCGGATCGAATGGCGTGGCGGTGCCGCTGCCGCGGCCCGAGGCGCCCATCGTCGACCTCGACTACTGGAACCTGCCGTACTACGCCCTGCGCACCACCTTGAGGATGTTCGCCGCGCTTGCCGCCTCGCTGGTGTTCACCTTCGTCTACGCGTCGCTGTGTGCCAAGAGCCGGCGGGCGGAGATGGTGCTGATCCCCATCCTCGACATCCTGCAATCGGTACCGATCCTGGGGTTCCTGTCGTTCACGGTGACCTTCTTTCTCGGCCTGTTCCCCGGCCGGGTGCTCGGGGCCGAGTGCGCCGCCGTCTTCGCCATCTTCACCAGCCAAGCCTGGAACATGGCCTTCTCGTTCTACCAGTCGCTCAGGACCGTGCCCAAGGACCTCGACGAGGTATCGCGCAGTTTCCAGCTGACCGGCTGGCAGAAATTCTGGCAGCTGGAGGCACCGTTCGCGGTGCCCGGTCTCGTCTACAACATGATGATCTCCATGTCGGGCGGCTGGTTCTTCGTCGTCGCCTCGGAAGCCATCACGGTCGGCGACGTCTCCATCAAGCTGCCCGGCATCGGCTCCTATCTGGCACTCGCCATCGACGGCAAGCGGCTCGACGCGGTGTTCGCCGCCATCCTCACCATGCTGGTGGTGATCCTCGCCTACGACCAGATCCTGTTCCGCCCGATCGTCGCCTGGGCGGCGAAATTCCGCGTCGAATTGACTGCTTCGTCGAACGATCCGACCTCTTGGGTGCTGACCGTGTTCAAGCGCTCCAAATGGCTGCAGGCGCTGCTGACGCCGCTCGGCTGGAGCCTGAAGAAGATCCGCTTCGCCCGCCTGCGGCTGCCGGCTTTCGGCAAGATGGCTCTGACGCCGCCCAGGCTGGTGGCGATCGGCATCGACTGGGGCTGGTATCTGCTGATCACCGTTGCCGTGGGGTTCGCCGGCTGGAAGATCACCGAATATGTCTCCGCCACGCTCGGCTGGCACGATGCGCTCGAAGCGATGGGCCTGACACTGGTCACCATGGTGCGGGTCATCGTGCTGATCGCGCTCGCCTCGCTTGTCTGGGTGCCGATCGGCGTGTGGATCGGCCTCAGGCCGGGCATCGCCGAATACGTCCAGCCGATCGCGCAGTTCCTCGCCGCCTTCCCGGTCAATGTGCTGTTCCCGTTCGTCGTCGCCGGCATCGTGTTCTTTCATCTCGATCCCGACATCTGGCTGTCGTTCCTGATCGTGTTCGGCACGCAGTGGTATATTCTGTTCAACGTCATCGCCGGCGCCTCCGCCTTCCCCAACGACTTGAAAGAGGTGGCCGCCAATTTCCATGTAAGGGGCTGGCTGTGGTGGAAGCACGTGATGCTGCCCGGCATCTTCCCGTATTATTTCACCGGGGCGCTGACAGCCTCCGGCGGCTCATGGAACGCGGCGATCGTGGCGGAATACGTGAAATGGGGCGACGACAAGGTAACGGCGCACGGCATCGGCGCCTTCATCGCCCGGGCGACGGAGGCCGGCGACTTCCCGCGCATCGTGCTCGGCGTCGCCATGATGTCGATCTTCGTCACGCTGTTGAACCGCTTCGGCTGGCGGCGGCTGTTCGCCATGGCCGAACGCCGCCTTCGTCTCGATTGAGGAGGATTTTCTGATGGCCAACGCCAATGCCGCCACGCTCCTCGATGTCGAGCACGTCCACCAGCGCTATCGCAACGCTTCGGGCGAGGAGGGCTCGCTCGTCCTCGACGACATCTCGATCAAGCTGATCGAAGGCGAGATCGTCGGTCTGTTGGGCCGTTCCGGCTGCGGCAAGTCCTCGCTGCTCAGGATCGTCTCAGGGCTCAACCGCCCGTCCGAAGGCAATGTCACCTTCCTCGGCACCCCGGTGACCGGCGCCGTCGACGGCGTCGCCATGGTGTTCCAGAGCTTTGCCTTGTTCCCGTGGATGTCGGTGCTGGCCAATGTGGAACTCGGCCTGAAAGTGCAGGGCGTGCCGGACGACGAAGCCCGACGGCGGGCGCTGTCGGCCATCGACCTGATCGGTCTCGACGGCTTCGAGAGCGCCTATCCGAAGGAACTGTCGGGCGGCATGCGCCAGCGCGTCGGCTTTGCCAGAGCGCTCGTCGTCAACCCAAAAATCCTGTTGATGGACGAGCCGTTCTCCGCGCTCGACGTGTTGACCGCCGAGTCGCTCAGAACCGACCTTCTCGACCTGTGGACCGAAGGTCGCATGCCGATCAAGTCAATCCTGATGGTGACGCACAACATCGAGGAGGCGGTCCTCATGTGCGACCGCATCATTCTGTTGTCGTCGAATCCCGGTCGCGTTGCCGCGGAAATCCGGGTGACCCTGGCCCATCCGCGCAACCGCCTCGATCCGGAATTCCGCCAGCTGGTCAACGAGATCTACGCCCGCATGACCGCCCGGCCGGTGCAGAGGGAGCCGCCGGCGAAGGACGGCGCCTTTCCCGGCCTCGGCCTCGGCATGGCACTCGCTTCGGTGTCGACCAACTCGCTCGCCGGCCTGATGGAGACGCTGGCGACGAAGCCGTTCGACGGCCATGCCGGCCTGCCGAACCTGGCGGAAGAGACCGGCATGGAGGTCGACGAACTGTTCCCCATCGCCGAAACCTTGCAGCTCCTCAGGTTCGCCGAAATGGGTGACGGCCAGATCCACCTGTCGGAAGCAGGCCAGCGCTTCGTCAATGCCGAGGTCGACGTGCGCAAGAAGCTGTTCGGCGACCATCTGCTCAGCTACGTGCCGCTCGCCACCCGCATCCGCCGCGTGCTCGACGAGCGCCCGACGCACCGTGCGCCGCTCAATCGCTTCCTCTCCGAACTCGAGGACTACATGTCGGACGACTACGCCGACACGACCTTGGACGCGGTCACCAACTGGGGCCGCTACGGCGAGATCTTTGCCTACGACGAAGCGGCGCAGATTTTTAGCCTGGAAGATCCGACCTAAGGGGAGGGGACCGGCCAAGCCTGGCCTGCCTCGACCGCAGTCATTTGCACGGTGCAACGTTGCCGTCCGGCTTGTCCGCGCCGGGTGGTCGCTCCTGCCTGCCACCCGGATCGGCCGCCGCGGCGGGGACCGCCGGCACGGGCGCAGTTGCCGCCTGGCAACGCTCCACGCTTGCCTGACACCCCTTCCCGCCATGTGTTTCCGGCAGAACACGCATGCGCATCCGTTAACGTCGTCTCGTAAGCGCATGTTAACCCTGAAGAACCGATAATCATCCGTCGGTTGCGGCCGGCAACAGGCAATTCCAGCGAACGCGCGGAGCGGATTTTCGCCGGGAATTGCCGAGAAGCGAACGAGTTCGAGTGTTTCGGCGTTTCGACGAAACGATGAAATGCTCATGCGTCCCAGTCAGTCGGTAGCGTGCGTCAACATGGCAACTCGTCAGCGTCGTAAGTCGGTCCTCGCACCGCTTGCCCTTCCTCTCGTCGCGGTTCTGTTCTCCGCCTATTTCGCCTGGCACGCGTGGCACGGCTCGTTCGGCGTCGAAGCACGCCGGCAGTTCGATGTCGAGGCCGATCGGCTGCGAGCTCAACTCGTTGAGCTGGATCAGGAAAAGGCGACGATCGAGCGCCGCGTGCAGCTGTTGCGGCCGCAGGGGCTCGAGAGCGACATGCTCGACGAGCGGGCGCGCGAAATTCTCGGATTCGCCCATCCCAACGATGTCGCCATCTATCCGCACGCCCGGATCTCGGCGCTGGCGCCAAGCCGCCAGAGTAACGGGAAATAAGTTCAAACGGCGGATATAACCTGTTTTCGGTTAAATGCATAAACACCAGACATTACAATATGTTATATGCAATTCTGCCGCTATTTCAAGGGCTTGAAGAAATCCCCTGCTGCTATATGTTTACCCGCATCGCGACGCCGCGCGGCGGCGTCTGCCGAAGCTTAGTCTATGGCGGCCAAGGGAGGGGATTTCATGGCGGGACGTGCAGCCACCAAGGTGGTCGGTGAAATCGGTCCGGCACCTCTTTCGGCCGACGAGGAGCTTGCCTCCTACCGCATGATGCTGCTGATCCGGCGCTTCGAGGAGAAGGCCGGCCAGATGTACGGCATGGGTCTGATCGGCGGCTTCTGCCACCTCTACATCGGCCAGGAGGCCGTCGTCGTCGGCATCAAGCTGGCGATGGAGGACGGCGACCAGTTCATCACCGGCTATCGCGATCATGGCCACATGCTGGCCGCGGGCATGGACGCCAACGGCGTCATGGCCGAATTGACCGGCCGCCAGGGCGGGTACTCCCGCGGCAAGGGCGGCTCGATGCATATGTTCTCGACCGAGAAGCAGTTCTTCGGCGGTCACGGCATCGTCGGGGCCCAGGTGCCGCTCGGCACCGGCCTGGCGTTTTCCAACCGCTACAACAAGAACGGCAAGGTGGCGCTCGCCTTCTTCGGCGATGGCGCCGCCAACCAGGGTCAGGTCTACGAGAGCTTCAACATGGCGGAGCTGTGGAGCCTGCCGATCGTCTACGTCATCGAGAACAACAAATACGCCATGGGCACGTCGGTGAACCGTGCGTCCTCGCAAACGGATTTTTCCAAGCGCGGCGCCTCCTTCAACATTCCCGGCGAGCAGGTCGACGGCATGGACGTGCGCGCGGTGAAGGAAGCTGCCCTGCGCGCGCTCGCCCATGCCCGCAGCGGCAACGGGCCCTACATCCTGGAAATGCTCACCTACCGCTATCGCGGCCACTCGATGTCCGACCCGGCGAAATATCGCTCCAAGGACGAAGTGCAGAAGATGCGCACCGATCATGACCCGATCGAGCAGGTGCGCAATCGCCTGATCGCCGCCGGTGCGCTCAGCGAGGCCGAACTGAAGGCCATCGACGCCGAGGTGCGCGAGGTCGTGCAGCGCTCGGCCGATTTCGCCAGCGCCGATGCGGAGCCGGATCCGGCCGAGCTCTGGACCGATATCGTCAAGTAATGTGAAGCGGGGACGTAGCCGAAATGGCAACCGAGATCCTTATGCCAGCGCTTTCCCCCACGATGGAGGAGGGTACGCTCGCCAAGTGGCTGAAATCCGTCGGTGACTCCGTCAAGTCCGGCGATGTCATCGCCGAGATCGAGACCGACAAGGCGACCATGGAGGTGGAGGCGATCGACGAGGGCACGCTCGCCGCCATCCTGATCGCGGCCGGCACCGAGAACGTCAAGGTCAATACCCCGATCGCGGTGATCGCCGCCGAAGGCGAAGACGTCTCCGCTGCCGCAGCGAACGCCTCGAAGGCGGCCCCTGCTCCGGCCGCCGCGCCTGCGCCTGCCGTCCCTCCGGCTCCGGCCGCGACGCCGAGCGTTGCCGCCGCCCCGCGACACGTCGATGACGTCGCGCCCGAGCCCGACTATCCCGCCGGCACCGAACTCGTGTCGATGACGGTGCGCGAGGCGCTGCGCGAGGCGATGGCCGAAGAGATGCGGCTTGATCCGACCGTGTTCATCATGGGCGAGGAAGTCGCCGAATACCAGGGCGCCTACAAGATCACCCAAGGCCTGCTGCAGGAGTTTGGCGCCGACC
>JARLIU010000208.1 GCA_031291595.1 Ancalomicrobiaceae bacterium
CAACGCCGAGCCGTTCGACAGTTTGGCCGAATAGGTCAGCGCCTGGGCCTGCGGATCGGTGAACGTATTGGCGGCCAGGGTGAAGTTGACCGTCTGCCCCAGCTTCCAGGTCTGCGCCGCGGTCTGGCTGGTCAGCGTCGGGGCGGAGGCCGGCGTCGAGACATTGAACGTCTCCGAGGTCGACAGGCCGCTGGTGTCTTTCGCCGTGACCACGATCGACAGGCCGGCAGCGGTGTTCGGCACGGAACCGGTGAAGGTTCGGGTCGAGGCGTTGAACGTCAGCCACGACGGCAAGGCCGAGCCGTTCGACAGTTTCGCCGAATAGGTCAGCGCCTGGGCCTGCGGATCGGTGAACGTATTGGCGGCCAGGGTGAAATTGACTGCCTGCCCCAGCTTCCAGGTCTGCGCCGCGGTCTGGCTGGTCAGCGTCGGGGCGGAGACCGCCGGCGAGCCGCCGGTGCCGACGGCATCGACCGAGATTGTGTCGCCGGCGGATAGCAGAGTGGCCAGGCTGACTTCGAAGGACGTATCCCAGTATTGGCCCGAGGCGGTGCCCCAGGGATTGCGGATCTGCAGCATGCCGGTGGCGGAATCATAGCCGTAGATCGACATGGCATGGTTGGAGACCAGCGTGGTCTTTCCCGCACTGTCGGTCGCGTTGGTCCGCGACGACAGGATCACGTCGTCGCCCTTCGCCAAGTCGGCGACGATCGTGCTGAGCACAGAAGCCGAGCTCAGACCGCTCGAAGAGGACTTCATCGACAGGTTCTGGCCATAGACGGCGGAGACCCAGGAATTGCCGTTGGCGTAGAAGTCGGTGATGGTCGAAGAGCCAGTCAGTTCCTCGAGCGCGTATTCGGGGGCGCCGCCATTGCCGATCGTCGACCAGGAATTGCCGTAGTTGACCGACGCATTGCCGGTGAGCACGCCACCGGACTGCAGCTGGGCATAGGCCTTCTCGACGATCGCGCCCCACAGGGTCGAGCCGCTGTCGAAGATGTTGCCGCCATTGGCAAGCACGTTGTTGACGGTCACATATTGGGTGGAACCGTTGACGTAGAAGCGCACGCCGTAGCTGTTGTTGCCGTTCGACGTGATCATCGACGAGATCAGGTTCGGGTTCTGCTTGGCAAGCTCGGCCATGCCCGCCAGCAGGTAGCAATCGCCGAGATAGCCCTGGTTGATGTCGTTCATGCTGGGGCCGGAACTGCCGTAGAGCGCTTTCCCCGAGGCGGAATAGCTGACGGAGAAATTCGAGCCGTCCATGGCGACACTGGATGACGGCAGATCGGTGCCGAGGAACCATTTGCCGGTCAGCCGGGTCAACTGCGTCGCGCTCGAGCCGACGGCGAGATTGCCGAGGGTGACGGCAGCGCTGGCGCCGCCGGTCCATTTGGCGTTGAGCGCGCTGCCGGACACCAGCGCAGACGTGATGCCGGCAAGGTAGGCCGACGTCGACAGGCCGTTGTTGAGGTTGGCGACGATCGTCTTCAGATCATTGAACTGGGTCGACGTCAGCATCGAACTCGTCGACGACAGGGTCGACGCAAGGTCGGTGAAGATCTTGACCAGGCCGGAATAGGTAACGACGCCGCTGACGTCGGCCGCGGCCATGTCGGCGGCGATCGAGGCAGTGGCAAGGCCGCTGATCCATGACGGCACCGACCCCACCACGCTGGAGACCGTCGACGCGGTAACCGTCGTCGTGCTCGGCGACGAGAAAGAGGCGCCTCCGCTCGATGTCGCCATGACGGCCAGGGACGAAGTGAATGAGGGCCCGAACGACTGAGGAGCGAAGAAGGCGGGAGCGATGAACGTCAGACCGACGTCATTGGCAGGCAAACCGCCCAACGGGCTCGGCTGGAAATCGATCTGACTGCCGTCCTCGCCGGGATCACTCGCGTCGGCGCTGCCTGACCAACGGCTGGTCTTCCAATTAGCCTGCGCCATGATGCCTTCCTCGCCGGAACCCATTGGGTGTGGCAAACGCCAGTTGCACGGGAGAAAGCTAGGCATGAAACATTTTCGATCCTTTCTGCAGGTCACTCAAATTTTCCGGACCGTTGCGAATTCTGGCGCGTTTTCGCCAAATACGTCGGCTCGGTGCGGCGCGGACGAGCCACGGCAGTCTTCCGTCGCCGCTCGCAGTTCTGCCCGCAGAAGCTGCAGCCGCGACTTGCCGCGAATTGTGTCCAAGTGCTCACATATTTTTATCGATTTTCGTGCATGAATGCAGTCTCGATGGCCCCTCCGGCAGTCGTCGCGGCCGGATCGACTTGGGCCGCATCGCATTTGAGGTAAGTCTTCTTTGCGGCCCTGCCAAAACCGACGTCAGGCCGCGGCGTTTGACCGGCATGAGGGAATGACAGGATTGGTCGCATACCGGTTCGATTGGGCGCCGATTGCCGCGACCGGCAGCTGGCGTGGTCCGACGGATATCGGCGAGGCAATGGACCGCATCGCCGGTTCCGGCGGCCAGCGTCCGATCACCGGACTGCGCGTCGCGGCAGCGCTGGCGACAGCCGTTGCGGACGATCTGGGAGGTTTTGGCTGATGCGGATTTCCGTGAAAAGCTTCACCCTGGCGGTTGTCGGCGTGCTCATCGCGCTTTTGGTCGCGCAAGCTTCGATCGCCGTCTACCGGATGCAGTCGCTGCACCACGTCATCACGCAGATTGCCACCGACCGACTGCCCGACATCCAGCTGCTCGGCGAGATCGATGCCCAGACGACGCGCTATCGGCTGCGGGCGTCCCGCTACATCCTGGCTCCCAGCCCGGACCGGAAAGCCGAGATCGCGGTTCAACTGCGACTGTCGGAATCGGAGCTGCAGCGGGACTTCGGCGCTTACGAAAATCGCATCGGGAGCGATGCGGAACGCAGCCTGTGGGCCGATTTCCTCAGCGATTGGTCCGGATATTGTTCCAATCAAGCCGAGGCAATCGCGGCCAGCACGGCCGGCAACACACAATTGGCGAGGTCGATTTTGGAGAACTCGCGCAGTCTTTTCCTCGAGGCGACGCGCACGCTCCACGCCACCATCAACCACAGCAACGCTTTGACGTCGGCGCAACTGGACTCGGCCGACACGAGCTACGGCGACGGCATCGTAGCGATTGTCGCCTTCGGCTGCATCGCCGTCGTCCTCGGCGTCAGCCTCGCCGCCTTCTCGGTCATGAAGGTCAGCGACCCGCTGGTCGCGCTCACCCATGCCATGCGTCGGATCGCCGAGGGCGATCTGGCCCACGACGTGCCGGCGCAGGCGAGCCGCAACGAGATCGGCGACATGGCCACAGCGCTGGTCGTGCTCAGGGACGGGCTCGCCGAGGCCGAACGCCTGCGCCAGGAACAACGCGGAATGGACATGGCCAATCTGCGCCTCATGCACGAGGCTCAGGTGGCGCTCGATGCCTATGCCAACCAACTCGACGAACTGGTGATCGAGAAGACCCAGCATCTGGCCGAGCGCGAACGCGAGATCGTCTGGCGGCTGTCGCGGGCGACCGAGCGGCGCGATACCGAGACAGGCAACCACATCGCCCGCATGTCGCGCATCAGCGGCATGATCGCGGAGGCGCTCGGCCTGCCGAAGCATCAGTGCAGCGCCATCGAGATCGGCGCCCAGATGCACGACATCGGCAAGGTCGGCATTCCCGACGACATTCTGTTCAAGAACGGCACGTTCACGCCGAAGGAGCGGCAGGTCATGGAGACCCATGCGCAGCTCGGCTGGGAGATATTGCAGGGCTCGGAATCGGAGCTGATCCAGGCGGCGGCCGAAATCGCCCTCGCCCATCACGAACGCTGGGACGGCAACGGCTATCCGCACGGGCTGGCCGGCGAGACCATTCCACTGTCCGCCCGGATCGCCGCGATTGCCGATGTGTTCGACGCGCTGACCTCCGAGCGACCATACAAGAAGGCGTGGCCGGTCGCCGACGCGCTCGGCTACATCGACGCGAATTCGGGCACGCATTTCGACCCTGCCTGCGTCGCCGCCTTCAGGCAGCGGCTCGACCATATCGTCGCCATCGCCGGCACGACGGCCTGCGACGTGGCCTCGTCGGTGCAGGCGGCGTGACCAGGGCGGCTTGAGGGCGTTGAACTCCGAGCCCTGTGCTCGCCGGTCCGCGCCACCCATGTCCGTCCATCCCCGCTGAAATGGTCGATCGCCCAGCCGCGTCGCACGCAGCTCGCCTTTGCGCGCCGACGCCCGCAATCTTGCTTAGCGCACAAGCATAGATCGACGAAATCTCGCCGAATACGTTTCAAAAATAGGCCAATCTACGTACGTGTTGCAAATTGCGACACTGTAACTACTTAAAATTCCTGTAGTAATAACTGCAGCTTTCAGGTTTTTTGTATCAAAATATTTTGATGGTCGATATGGTCTCTTCATTAACGAGACTGCGCAGCATCGGACATTCCGCAAATGCTGGCCGTCGCGGCAACGAACTACATCTCCGCCGCTTGCTCGACGTTGTCGACATCGGTGTTGCGGAACAATTAGGCACGCCGCGACGGGACGCTTCCCCGGAGACGTCAGCCTATGAACTTGGGAGGACTCGTATGAATCTCATCACAGCCTTGGCGATCGTCATCGGCCTGCTCGGCGGCGCTGCGACCTACGTCTTCATCGGCCCGGCTGCCGGCCTCGGTCTGCAGATCTGGGCGACTTTCATCGCTTGGGCCAGCTTCTTCCATAGCGGCGGCAACGAGGACGCGCTGCTGAAGTCGCTGGTCGGCAGCCTTTGGGGCGCGGTTTGCGCCACTGCCGCGCTGTTCGCCTTGACCAAGATCGGCGTGAACCCGATCAACGCCGGCATCGTCGTCGCCGTTTCGGTCGTCATCCTCGTTCTCGCCACGCAGTTGCCGATCCTCAGCAATATCCCGGCGGCGTTCTACGGCTATGCCTGCACAGCCGGTTTTACGCTGATGGGCAACCATCTCGGCGACCTCGTCTCCGGCGGTCTCGGGGTCAACCCCTTCCTGACCATCGTCGCTTCGTTCGCGATCGGCGGCGCGCTGGGCTATGGATCCGGCAAGCTCGGCGGCATGCTGGCGGCAAAGTAGGGCACCGGGGCCGCGCGTCCCGTCAGCACCGCGACGCGGCAGCCGTTCCAGCCGAGCCGAACAGCTGGAACGTGCCGAACCGAGCGATGCTCCGGGGCATGCGGCGGCGGGCACGATGCATTGGTATTGCCATCGAAAATGCGTCGTGCCTCTGCCCTGCTGACCGTTCGCCTCCCCCATCGGGCACCAGAAGCTTCCGGCCCCAAGGGCAACCGCGGCCGGGCGGGACAAAGACCGTCGCAACCACAGGCTCGATGACGATCGCCGCCGTTTGGCTGCGAGTTGGCTGCGAGCCAAACTGGCGAGGCCGAGCGCCGCTTTCCGGCGGTGCGAAGCTTTGGCTGAATTTCGCGCAACCCTCAGCACAACCTAACTACAATCTCAACTGCAGTGGAAACATCTGCTATTTATCACATTAATTGCATGAAATACATAGATGATATTTTGCAATTGACAGCACACATTCAAGTCATATCATGTTACACGCAAACTTACTCTTGGTATATACTATGAATTAGGGTCCATCAGATCAAGATCTGACCGGATTGTTTGCGATCAATTCCAGACGGACACCTCCGTCGGAAATACGACCGAAGACCCAACGCATACAGATAGAAGGCGCAATCACATGATCGGCAAATTCCTGATTACCGCTGCCGCAGGCGCGATGATGATCGGCTCGGCCTTCGCGGCGGACGTTGCCAAGTTCGTTCTGCCCGGCGACATCACGATCGAACAGGCCAACAAGGCGATCGAGGCCGCCAAGATCAAGGCCAAGCAGCAGGATACGCTGATGGACATCGCCATCATCGACGCCGGCGGAAATCTGAAGGCGTTCGCCCGCATGGACGGAGCGTTCCTCGGCAGCATCGATATCTCGATCAAGAAAGCCAAGACGGCCCGCCTGTTCAACATGTCGTCGAAGGAACTCGGCGCTCTTGCCCAGCCTGGGCAATCGCTTTACGGCATCGAAGTCACCAACGACGGCTTGGTCATCTTCGGCGGCGGCGAACTCATTCGCGACAAGTCGGGGACGATCATTGGCGCCATCGGCGTCTCGGGGTCGTCCGTCGAGAACGATATGGCGGTCTCCCAGGCCGGCGCTGCTGCGGTGCAATAACGCGCGCCAGAGCGGGATGGTGAAAAGCGTGTGCGGCTTTCGTCGCAAGGCATACGCGAATTGTTTGATATAGATCGCGGTCATGAAGTCTGATCCGAACGGATCCGACCTCGTCGCGCTCATGGCATCGATCCGATCAGGTGCAGCAACCCGCCCGGTGTGTCCGGTGGCTCGGGCTGCTGCACTACGCGTGGCCGACCACGCTGCGATTGGAATGACAAGGCGATCGGGGATGATCGGGAACCGCTATGCGGCCGCCCTCGTCATTCTGGCGACGACGCGACGGCAGCGGCTGGTCATGAGCCCGGAGGCGATGTCCCTGATCCGAAACGGATTGTGCTTGACCGCAGGTGCTCCGGCTTCCAGAATTCGCCCTCAAATGCAGATAGGCGGAGCGTTCGACCGTTTCCAGTCAGTTGGCCCAGTCAGTTTGGATCGGCATCGTATGACATCTGAACGAGAGCAGGCGGGCTCAGGCAAACTGGCGGATGAAGCATACAGGTCGGTCCTCGCCGACATTCTCTCCTGTCGCATGCCGGGAGGAACGGTCATCCAGGAGCGCAAGCTGGCCTTGGCGCTCGGCGTGTCTCGCAGCCCGATGCGCGACGCGCTTAACCGGCTGGCCGGCGAGGGACTGCTTGTTCGGCTGACCGATCGGCTGCTGACCGTGCGGGTGATCACCTTGCAGGATTATCTGGACAGTCTCGATGTCCGGGCGCTGATCGAGCCGCAGGCGGCAGCGCTCGCCACACCGAAGGTCAGTGTCGCCGAAATCGCCGAATGCAACAGACTGTTGGGCCATATCGAATCGGTCGGCATGCCGACCGACGAGGATCATTGGGCCTTCGACGATTTCCTGCACGACACGCTGGCAGACCGCTCCGGCAATCCGTTTCTCGCGCGCACGATCCGCGACATGCGGCGCTACACCAAGATCTTTGAGCGGCAGACCGTGCCGGCGCGCAGCGGGCCGGGTGTCGCCGACCATCGCAAGCTCGTCGACGCCCTCGTCGATCGCCGCGCCGATCTGGTCAAGATGGCCATGTCCGATCATATTCGCAAGGTGCGCAAGCGGACGCTTGCTGGCTTGTAAGGTCAGCCACCCGCCGTCTCCGGTTGCGACGTGCTCGCAAAACAGCCATCCGTAACTCCACGTGCCCGTTTTTTGATCTTGGCCAATAGCGCCGCTTGTGGCCAATATTGGTATACCAGTGGAATACAGGCGAGCGACAAAAAAGTCTCCGAACAAGGTGTGTCGCCGAACGTCGGACGGCTGATCCCGGCCGTCTGCCGCACCGAAAACCCAACAATCGACCGACGAGGGGTCCACATGATGTCCCAATGGAGTGTCCGGTCCGCAGTAACAGCTGCGCTGCTGCTTGGTGCGACCGCTGCTGCGCAAGCCGCAGATTGCAAACCCGTGGTCGCTGACGGTGACCTGATCAAGCCGGGCACGCTGGTGATGTCGACCAACCCGACCTTGCCGCCGCTGCAATTCGTCGATGCTTCCGGCGAATTGAAGGGCATGCGCATCGAGCTCGGTGCGGAGATTGCCAAGCGCCTGTGCTTGAAGCCGGAATTCGTTCGCATCGAATTCTCGGCCATGGTTCCCGGCCTGCAGGCGGGGCGCTGGGATCTGATCGACACCGGCATCTTCTTCACCGCCGAGCGGGCGAAGATCATGCAGATGGTCCCCTACGAGCAGCAGGCAATCAGCATCTCGGTCGCCAATTCGGCCAAGGGCTCGATCTCCAAGCCGGACGATCTCGCCGGCAAGACGGTCGGCGTCGAGATCGGCGGCTTCGAGGCCGCCAAGGCCAAGACGCTCAACGACGAGCTGACCGCCAAGGGGCTGAAACCGATGGATATACGCACCTTCGACAATTTCGCCCTTGCCTATCAGGCACTGAGGGCGGGACAGGTTGAGGCGGTGGTGTCGATCGACGGCGTTGCCAAGGCCTATGCCGACCGCGGCGATTTCGCCCGGGGCGTTTCCGGCCTCTACGCCACGCCCGTGGCTCTCGCCATGAAGTCGAAGCCGCTTGCCGAAGCCGTCGTCAAGGTCATGAACGACATGAAGGCAGACGGCAGCTACCAGAAATTGTTCAACGCCTACGGCGTCGTGGCGACGGATGGAGCGCTTGCCATATCCGGGCCGTGACGGCTGACTGAGACGAAGCAACGGACAACGGATCGACGATGATGCAGATATGGAGTTGGTCGGGCTTCTTCGACTACCTGACCAACACCTTCATCCTGGAAGGTGCGTTCACGACGCTGTGGCTGACGGCCGTCTCGATTACTGGCGGCCTCATCGTCGGCTTCTGCGTCGCGCTGATGAAGCGCTCGCCGCGCGCCTATCTGCGTCTGCCGGCAACTGCCTATGTCTGGCTGTTCCGTGGCACACCGCTTCTCGTCCAGTTGATCGTCATCTACACCGGACTGCCGATCGTTGGGTTGAAACTCAGCGTGGTCGGCTCGGCACTGATCGGGCTGACTCTCAACGAGGCGGCCTATCTGGCCGAAATCGTCCGGGCCGGCATCGCCGCAGTTCCGTCGGGCCAAGTCCGCGCCGCACGAGCGCTCGGCATGCGCGAGTCGCAGATCATGCGCTACATCATCATGCCGCAGGCGCTCAGAATCATCATTCCGCCGCTGGGCAATTCGGTCAACGGTCTCCTGAAGACCACATCCGTGACCTCGGTCATTTCCATGGAGGAGTTGCTCCGGCGCACGCAAGTGCTCATCCAGGAGCGCTTCATGGTGCTCGAGTTGTTCGCCGTGGCCGCCATCTACTATCTGGCGATGACCACCATCTGGGATCTCGTCCAACGCCGGATCGAGCGCCGTTTCGGCCGGGCTGATGCACACGACCAGTCAGCCATCGACCACCGGTAATCATCCTCCTTCCGACATGAACAAAGGGCGTGGCTGCATGGCCGCGCGGATCAGAATGAGCAAGAGCTTTCGCGGAACCTTCACAGTGATGATCACGCCGTTCGACGCGGAGGGTGCGGTCGACGTGAAGTCGCTGGCAGACTTGACCGATTGGCAGATCGAACAAGGCATTCACGGATTGGTGCCGCTGGGGTCGACGGGCGAATTCCTGTCGCTGTCGCAGGACGAGCGCGATGCCGTCATCGAGACCGTGGTGAAGTCCGCCGCCGGCCGCGTGCCCGTCCTCATCGGCACCGGCGCGGAAGATACGCGCGAGGCCCTGCGCTTGAGCCGCGAGGCCGAGGCGATGGGCGCCGACGGCGTGATGATTATCCCGCCCTACTACTCGACCCCGACCGACGACGAATTGGTGCATCACTACAAGACGATCGCGGCCGGCATCGGCATCCCGATCATGGTCTACAACAACCCGGCGACGGCGAACGTCGACTTGAAGCCCGGGATCGTCGCCCGCATCGCCGAGATCGACGGCTGCGACTACATCAAGGAATCGACGCTCGAAGTGACGCGGGTGCGCGACATCATCCGGCTGTGCGGCGACAGGATGACGGTGTTCGGCGGCATTCTCGGCTTTGAATCCTTCGTCGAGGGCGCTGCCGGCTGGGTCGCCGTCGCCTCCAATGTCGCTCCGGGCCCGCTGTCTCGACTGTTCACCCTGGTTGCCGACGAGGGCCGCATCAACGAAGGCCGCGAGCTCTATCTCAATTACCTGCCGCTGATCGAGGCGGTCGGCGGTCAGCGCTATGTGGCCGGCACCAAGTCGTTGTTGAACCACATGGGCTTTGCCGCCGGCGATCCACGCCCGCCGCGCCTGCCGCTGCCGGCAGACGCCGACGCGGAAATGGCCGGGATCGTCCGCTCGCTCGGGCTCACCTTTACCCGGTGACATCGCATGACGTCGTCGCAGCCAAACACCGACACATCGCTTCGTGCGCCCGATGGGGACACGGACGGCACCGTCGTGTTCGAGTACGACGGGGAGACAGTCGAGGCCGCGGCGGGTGAAAGCGTGGCAGCGGCACTCGTCGCCCATGGGCGCCTGACGCTTTCCAGCGCACCGGATGGCGCGGCCCGCGGCATCTTCTGCGGCATGGGCGTTTGCCACGACTGCCGGGTGACAATCGACGGCCGAGCCGGCCAGCGCGCCTGCCTGGTGAAGGTCGCGCCGGGGATGCGGATCGCATCGTCCCCGTCTCGCCCCCGATTGGATGCCGACGCCGACCTCGCCGCGCGACCGGAAGGTCCGATCGCCGAAGAGAGCGTCGACGTCCTGGTGGTCGGCGCCGGCCCGGCCGGGCTGGCGGCTGCCACTGCTGCGCGTACGGCCGGGGCCTCGGCAATCATCGTCGACGAGCGCCCGATCCCGGGCGGCCAATTCTACAAGCAGCCGGCACGCTCCGATGCGCGGGTCGCCGATGCACAGGCCCGCGCCGGGGCAGGCCGCATCGCCGCCGCAACGCATGCAGGCGTCGAGATCCGCAGCCGCACGATCGCCTGGGGCGGCTTTCGCGAGGCCGAGACCCTGGTCATCGGCACCTTTGGCGACGGATGTGTCCGCTACATCCGGCCTCGCGCCCTGATCATCGCTTGCGGTGCCTACGAGCAGCCCGGCCTCTTTCCCGGCTGGACGCTACCGGGAGCGATGACCACCGGCGCATTGCAGACACTTCTGCGTGGCGAAGGCCGCACACCGCCCGGCCGAATTCTCGTCGCCGGCAACGGCCCGCTCAATCTTCAGGTGGCCGCCGAACTCGTTCGTGCCGGCGGCAACGTTGTCGGCATCGTCGAGGCGGCCCCAGCGCCGTGGACGCGGCCATTGGCCGGATTGGCGCTCATCGCTGCCGGGCCAACCGCGGCCTATACCGGCCTGCAGCATCTGGCAAAACTGCGCCTCAACCGCATTCCCGTGTTCTGGGGCTCGCGGCTCACCCGCCTCGATGGCAGCGACCGGGTCGAGACGGCGGTAGTCACCGACGGCAGAGGCCGCAAACGCACCCTCGCCGTCGACCTCGTTGCCGTCAACGAAGGTTTTTCGCCGGCCAACGAACTGGCGCGTCTGTTGGGCGTCCCGCACCGGGTGCGGCGCGGCGGTTTCTCTCGCCTGGAAGCCGAGCGCGGCAACGACGGCTCGACGCCTGAGGCTGATATTTTCGTTGTCGGCGAGGCCGGCGGCTTCGGCGGTGCGCCGGTCGCCGAGAGCCAGGGCCGGCTCGCCGGGCTCGAAGCGGCCCGCCGGCTCGGCTTCACCGCGGCCGATGATCCGATCGCACGCCGCGCTCTGCAGCGCCATCGCCGCTTCCAGGCCGCACTCTGGCGCCTGTTCGCCGCCGAGGATGCCGGACTGTCGCGGGCGGATGCCGACACCATCGTCTGCCGTTGCGAGCAGGTGTCGCTTGGCGCGGTCCAAGCCGCGCTCGCCGAGCCATGCGTCGGCGATCTTGCCGGCCTGAAGCGTCTGACGCGCGTCGGCATGGGCCGTTGCCAAGGACGCTACTGCATGGCGCGGCTGGCGACACTGCTGCCGGATGCGACGACCGAGCTGGATTTCCCAGCGCCGCAGATGCCGCTGAAACCGATCCCCGCAGCCGCCCTGGCTTCGGAGAAGTCCGAGTGGGCCGGGCATCGGCGTGCGATGTTGCCACCGGCGCCGCAACCGCGCGAACGTTCAGCCCTGCCGGTGACGGAGGCTGAGGTCGTGGTGATCGGCGCCGGCATCGCCGGGCTGTCGACCGCCCTGTTTCTGGCGCGCGGCGGCGCCGATGTCGTCATCCTCGATCGCGGCCAGCCGAACGGCCGGGCTTCCGGTGGCAATGCCGGCAGTCTGCACGGGCAGTTGCTGTCGTTCGACTTTGGAGCCAAGGCCGAGGCCGGCGGCTCGCCTGCAGCGCGCACCCTGGCCTTGCAACGGGACTCGATCGCGCTGTGGGTCGAACTCGAACGCGAACTCGCAGCCGATTTCGACATCACGCTGAC
>JARLIU010000209.1 GCA_031291595.1 Ancalomicrobiaceae bacterium
AGGTCCTTGGTGAAGCCTTTCGAGCCCTCGAGTTGGGCAGCCGCCCGCGACGGGCCGAAAGCGGCGATGCCAGCGGCTTCCAGGTCGTCGACCAGTCCGGCGACGAGCGGCGCCTCCGGCCCTACGACGACGAAACCGATGGCCATGGTGCGGCAGAAGGCGATGACGGCGGCAGCATCGGCGGCATCGAGGGCGACGCAGGTGGCGAGCCCGGCGATGCCTGGATTGCCGGGCGCGGCGTAGAGCCGCGTCAGATCGGGCGAGCGGGAAAGCGCCAAGGCCAGCGCGTGTTCGCGACCGCCGGCCCCGATCAACAGCACGTTCATGGCTCGCTCCCTGTCGTTTCCGCCGCCCGTGGCGATAGAGGCGGAACCCGGCCCGGTCAAGCGGTTTGCACGGCAGGCGGCACGTCGCGCCTCGTCGCGTGCAAAGCGGCGAAATCCTGGTAGAAACAACTATGCGTGCCGGTCCGACGACCGTGCCTGCCAGTGTCCATCCACATCCGCCCGAGGGGAAGCGCGATGATCCCAGCAGTCCGTCTGACCGTATTGATAGCCGTCCTGGCGATCGCGGCAAATCCGGCCGCCGCCGCAACGATCACCCGCGTGGCGTCACAGCTTTCCGGCTTCGATTTCGTCGTGATCTCCGGCGCCATCACCCAGGACGACGGCCCGGCGTTCGCCGACAAGATCGCCAACCTTTCGTCCGGCGCCGTGGTGCTCGACAGCCAGGGCGGCGCGACGGTCACCGCGATCGAGATCGGCAAGACCATCCGGCAGAAGGGGTTCGCCACCATCGTGCCCGACAACACGCTGTGCGCTTCGGCCTGCGCGCTGATCTGGCTGGCCGGCGCGCCGCGGGTGGCGAGCGATACCGCACATGTCGGCTTCCATGCCGCCTACGTCGAAAACAACGGCAGCATGGCGGAGAGCGGCGCCGGCAATGCCCTGGTGGGCGCTTATCTGAACGGGCTCGGGCTGACGCAGAAGGCGATCCTGTTCGTCACCTCCGCTCCGCCGCAAGGCATGGAGTGGCTCGATCAGAAGAACGCCGGCACCGTCGGCATCGACTTCACCGACATGGGGGCGACCAACAATCCCTTACGCAACATGATGCCGGAAGCGATGATGGAGAAGATGACGGAAAACGAAGCCTATGATCCGGAAGGCGTCGTCACCAAATTCTACGCCGCGCTGACCAGGGCCGACGGCAATGGCGCTGCCGCCTTCGTCATCCCGGAAAAGCGCGGCATGGGCCCGTTCAACGAGCGCAATATCGCTTCGTTCTTCGGCTCGATGCGCGAGCACCTGCACGTCTCCACGCTCTCCCGCCTCGACAAGGATAGCGTGAAGGTCGACTATTCCTACCTCTATGCCAACGGCAAGCGCTGCACCGCGCATGCGACCGTCACGACGGTCTACGCGTACGGCCGCACGCTGATCAAGGGCATCCGGGCCAACTGCTGAAGCGCCGGCCGGTGACCGTAGCAGACGGCCCGGCAGCGGTACCGATCGAGGCCCCGTCGGCAAGACAGGATTCGCTCTGATGTCCGAGGTTCACCCCACCGATATCGTCGCCGATGCCGTCAGGGGTCATTGGGTCGACCGCATGCTGCCGAGGTCATGGCGGCCATATGCGCGGCTGATGCGGCTCGAACGGCCGATCGGCTGGTGGCTGCTGCTATGGCCGTGCTGGTGGTCGACGGCGCTGGCCGCCGTCGCCGGCCATCGTGCCACCCCGAACCCGTGGCACCTGGCGCTGTTCCTCGTCGGCGCCATCGTCATGCGCGGGGCGGGCTGCACCTACAACGACATCGTCGACCGCGACATCGACACGGCCGTCGCCCGCACCCGGTCGCGGCCGATCCCGTCCGGCCAGGTGAGCGTGGCCCGAGCGAAACTGTTCATGCTGGCGCAGACCTCCGTCGGCCTCGTGGCGCTCATCTCGTTCAACTGGTTTTCGGTGGCGCTCGGCTGTGCCTCGCTCCTCATCGTCGCGGTCTATCCGTTCATGAAACGGATCACCGACTGGCCGCAGTTCGTGCTCGGCCTGGCGTTTTCGTGGGGGGCGCTGATGGGCTGGGCGGCGAGCTTCGGCCGGCTCGACTGGCCTGCCGTCCTCCTCTACGCCGGTGCGATCCTGTGGACCATCGGCTACGACACGATCTACGCGCATCAGGACAAGGAGGACGACGTCCTTGTCGGGGTGCGCTCGACGGCGCGGCTGTTCGGCAGCCGCACCAAGCCGGCGCTGATCGTGCTTTATGCCGGAGCTCTCGTCCTGATCGGCTGGGCTTGCGGCATGGCCGGGGCCGGCGTCGCTGCGTTCGTCGGCCTTGCGGCGGCAGCCGTGCACATGGGCTGGCAGATCGTCCGGCTCGACATCGACGATGGCGACCGCTGCCTTGAGCTGTTCCGCTCGAACCGCGAAACCGGCTGGCTGATCTTCGCCGGACTGGTGGCGGATGCGGCAATCGGCGCGTTGCTGCGCTGAGCAGCTGCGGAGATCGGCGCGGGGCGCCCTGACGCGCCCGGCCGTTCGCCGACGCTTACTCCCAGCTGGAAATCTCGCGCTCGGCGATGCGCACCGTCGGTTCGGACGCACGCCCCATGCGGCGGCGCATGAGGAAGCGCGGGCGGCGCTTGGCCAGCACCGAGCGGCGGCGGCGCGGACGCGCATGGCCAATCGTCAGCGCTCCCAGACGATCCTCGACCGCCCGATAGCTGCCGTCGACATCGACGGTGAGGAGCGGCAGGCCGAGTACGCGGCCCCAGGCGCGCCAGTCGGCGACGACCTCGTCCATGTCGCGCGCTACCGTCAGCGGCACCGACAGATTGGGATCGCGATGTAAGAGTTCGATGACGATGGTGACGTCGTCCGCCTCGTTGACCATGCGGACCGCGACGCCCTCGAACACGTTCATCGGCATGCGCATCGCCATCGGAATGCCCGACGGCAGCCGGCGGCAGACCACCGCCTGCGCGCGGTCGAGCACGACGGCGGCGATGCCGGCTTCGCCGTCCAGTCCGGTGTGGTATTTGAAGCATTGCGGCAGCGCCATAGGATCAACACGCACGTTGATCTTCGTCTGGACGGTTGGTTCCGCCGCGTGGCGCTTGTCTCGAGCTGTCTGACGTCCCACGAAAGCCTCCAGGCTGGCAATTGTTCGCCGTTCTCCTGTCTTGGCTTCACTCTAGTCTTGATTTGTCTGAACCCGATTAAAAGGGCTGGTTAAAGAACTACTTTCACAGTCAGCGTTACCAGACTCTCAAGCAAATCTTTCTGAATATTCATCTTTAAGGGTTCGTTACGCTGCTTTGAGCTTGCCGGGCGCCCTACGACGAACGTCGGCCGATTTGCCCTTGGCAACACCCGGCGGCGCGCTTAAGTCGGGGTGTGGAATCGCTGACTTTATCCGGGACATCGCCATGACCGACATTCTCGACCAGTCGCTTCTCGCCGAGCATGCTAGCGCGTTGGTTACGGCGGCACGCCGGGCGGGCGCCGATACGGCCGATGCCGTGGCAGTCAGAGGCGTGTCGCTGTCGATCGGCGTCAGGCTCGGCAAGGTGGAGAGCACCGAGCGGGCCGAGGGCGACAGTTTCGGCCTCAGGGTGTTCGTCGGCCAGCGTCAGGCGATGGTCACCGCCAATGCCCTCGACAATCCGGACGACCTCGCCGCCCGCGCCGTCGCCATGGCGAGGGTCGCTCCCGAAGACAGGTTCGCCGGCCTGGCGCCGGCCGATCGGCTGGCGACCGCCATCGCCGATCTCGATCTCCTCGATTTGTCGACGCCCGGTACGGCCGAACTGACCGAGCGGGCGCTGGCAACCGAAGCCGCGGCGCTCGCCGTGCCCGGCGTCTCCAATTCCGGCGGCGCCTCGGCCTCCTGGTCGCTCGGCGGACTGGTGCTGGCCACCAGCCACGGCTTTTCCGGCTCCTATCTCACCTCGCGCCATGCGCTGTCGGTGTCGGCTGTGGCCGGGTCGGGCACCACGATGGAGCGCGACTGGGACGGTTCGTATGCCATCCATGCCGCAGATCTGGATGCGCCGGAGGCGATCGGGCGCACTGCCGGGGAACGTGCCGTCCGCCGCCTCAATCCGCGCAAGGTGCCGAGCGGTCCGGCCCAGGTCGTCTACGACTGGCGCGCCTCCGGCCAATTGGTCAGTCATCTCGTCGGCGCCATCTCCGGCGCGTCGATCGCGCGCAAGACCTCGTTTCTGAAGGACCGGCTGGGAACGCAAGTGTTCGCGCCGGGCATCGTCATTTCGGACGATCCCAACCGACGGCGGGGCGTGGCGTCGCGCCCCTTCGACGGCGAAGGCGTGACTGCCGAGCGGCTGAACCTGATCGATGACGGCGTCTTGACCAGTTGGATCCTCGACAGCGCCACGGCGCGCGAACTCGGCCTTCAGACCAACGGACGCGCCGGGCGTGGCGTCGGCTCACCCTATCCCGGCACCACCAATCTGGCGCTGCAGCCGGGCAAGACGTCGCGTGCCGACATGATCGGCGCCGTCAAATCCGGCCTGTACATCACCGATATGATCGGGTCAGGCGTCAACGGCGTCACCGGCGACTACAGCCGTGGCTGTTCCGGCTTCTGGATCGAGAACGGCGAACTGACCTTCCCGGTCAGCGAGATCACCGTTGCCGGCAACTTGAAGGACATGTTCCTCAGGCTGACGCCGGCCGACGACCTCACCTACCGCTACGGCACCAACGCGCCGACCGTGTTGATCGAGGGCCTGACCATTGCCGGCGATTGAGCTATCCGACGTGCCTGCCGGTGCCGACGGGCTCGGCGCCGATGTGGTGTTGCTGGCGCAAGCCGTGGTGGCGGCGGGAAAGCTGGCGCTGTCGTTCTACGGCAATCAGCCGCAGTCCTGGACCAAGCAGGGCAATTCGCCGGTGACCGAGGCCGATATCGCCGCCGACCGGATGCTCAAGGAAGCGCTGATGGCGGCGCGGCCCGGCTATGGCTGGCTGTCGGAAGAAACGACCGATACGGCCGAGCGGCTGAGCCGGTTGCGCCTGTTCGTCGTCGATCCGATCGACGGCACGCGCGCCTTCATGGCGACCGACCCGCGCTGGACGGTATCGGCGGCCGTGATCGAGGGCGACCGGCCGATCGCCGCGGCGCTGTATCAACCCGTCGTCGACGATCTGATGCTTGCCGCCGTCGGCAGGGGGGCCTGCCGTGCTTCCGGCCGCATGACCGTCGGCTTGCGCGCCGAATTGGCCGGCGCCCGCCTGTCCGGACCGAAGCGGCTGGCCGGAGCTGAGGCGGCGCTGCGGGCCCGTGGCGCCGTCGTCGAGCCCTATGTGCCGTCGCTGGCGCTTCGCATCGCCCAGGTGGCCGACGCGCGGGTGGATGCGACGTTTGCCTCCGACAAGGCGTACGACTGGGACCTGGCGGCAGCCGATCTCATCCTGGCCGAGGCCGGCGGGCGGATCGTCGATGCCGACGGCAATCTGCCGATCTACAACCGGCCGAACCCGCGGCATCCGCCCTTGACCGCCGCCGGACCCGGATTGATCGACCTCTGTCGCGATCTCCTGGGCACATTTATTGCTCCGCACACCGTCCGGGGCCGGGGGTCGCCGCACGGAACCTGATCGGCCGCCGGACGACCGCTCCCCCTTTTTCATGTTCGAGATCCTGATGGAGAGGCAATCGATGACGAAGGCGCCCAAAGACAAGCAGCTGCCGCATCTGGTGTTCGGCGGCGAGTTGGTCGATCTGCACGGCACCACCTTCAAGGATCTGTCGAAGCTCGATCTTGTCGGCATGTATCCGAGCTATGCCGCGGCGTATGTCGCCTGGAAGGCCAAGGCGCAGTCGACGGTCGACAACGCGCATATGCGCTACTTCATCGTCCACCTGCACCGGCTGCTCGATCCGGATCATCCGGAAAAAGCGGGCTGACCGCCGCTGCCGCCCACCGCCGGACGGAACCGGGCAAGCGACGGCGGCAGTCCGGCAGGTGCCGTCGGCAAGACCTGCGACCCGAACGCCCGCCTGGCGCGGCCCGGTGCCCAAGTCTCAGCCGGAGGGCCGGTGCGGAGGCAGTCGCTGCGGCCACGCATGCGGCGGGGTGCGATGTGCCATCAGCCCGGATGCGGCGATTCCTGTGATTTCAGATCGAAATCAGCGCCGACAATGCGCCGGGACGATGCCGACGGGGGTTTCGCCGGTGAGTTTCGCGCGCTATGACACATCATGCACGGGTCTGACCGGACACCGTCGGCGCCGGTTCGACAGAGACGCCGACAGAAACTTCGAGTGAATGACAAAACCGGCCACTGGAATGACGAGCGCGCTGGCCCAGGGAGCGATCACCGCCTATCGCAGCTGCGGTCGCCTCATTTCGCCGGCTGCGGGCTTCCTCCTCGATGTGCGGGCCAAGAAGGGCAAGGAAGACCGCTTGCGCCGCAACGAGCGCTTCGGCCGCGCCTCGGCAGTCAGGCCCGACGGATCGCTCGTCTGGGTGCACGCGGCCAGCGTCGGCGAGACGATGTCGGTGATGCCGATCATCCATTGGCTGATCGGTAGCGGCCATTCGGTGGTGCTGACCACCGGCACGGTGACATCGGCGGCGATGGCGGCGACGCGGCTGCCGGCCGGCGCGGTGCACCAATATGTGCCGCTCGATCTCGCCCCCTATGTCGCCCGCTTCCTCGACCATTGGCAGCCGCGCCTTGCCCTGTTCGTCGAATCGGAAATCTGGCCGGCGACGATCGTGGAATTGGAAAGGCGCGGCGTGCCGCAGATCCTGGTCAACGGCCGGCTGTCGGAACGCTCGCTCCGCCGCTGGCTGCACGTCGGCGGCGTGGCGCGGGCGCTGTTCGGCCGACTGAGCCTGGTGCTGGCGCAAAGCACGCTGGACGCCGGGCGCTTTCGCCGGCTCGGTGCGGCCGAGGTCGAAGCCGTCGGCAACATCAAGCTCGATTGCGAGCCGCTGCCGGCAGACGCCGCCGAGCTCGAGCGGCTGCGAACGATGATCGGCTCGCGTCCGGTGTTCCTCGCCGCCAGTACGCATCAGGGCGAGGAGACGGCCGTCGCCAGAGCCGCCGCGGCACTGGCCGCAACCGTGCCGGACCTGCTCGCCATCGTCGTGCCGCGCCATCCCAACCGCCGCGATGCCATCGTCGCCGAACTCGGATCGGCCGGGATGGCGCCGGCGGTCCGCTCCGACGGCGATGCGATCACGCCGGCGACGCCGCTCTATCTCGCCGACACGCTCGGCGAACTCGGACTGTTCTACCGGCTTGCCAGCATTGCCTTCGTCGGCGGCTCGCTGGTGCCGGTCGGCGGCCACAACCCCGTCGAGGCGGCGCAGCTCGACTGTGCCATCCTGCACGGGCCGCATGTCGGCAATGCTGCCGACCTGTTTGCCGCGCTCGACGAGGCCGATGCAGCCCGCTCGGTCGGCGATGCGGACGAATTGGCTGGCGCCGTCGCTGCCCTGCTGGCGGATCGCGCGACGTCCGGGCGGATGGCGGCGGCCGGCGCAGCGCTGGTGGCGCAAGCCCGCGGCGCGCTCGATCGTACCGAACGGCTGATCGGTCGGCATCTCGACGTCGGCGAAGTCCCCGTTGCACAGCGAGGCGCCGGATGATGCGCGCGCCGCCGTTCTGGGCGCATGCCAGCCTCATGAGCCGGCTGCTGACACCCGTTGCCAGCGTCTATGGCGCGATCGCCGCCCACCGCATGGCGCAGCCGCCGCGGCATCGCGCCGGCGTGCCGGTCGTGGTGGTCGGCAATTATGTCGCCGGTGGCGCCGGCAAGACACCGACGGCGATTGCGCTGGCGCGTCTCGCCATATCGCTGGGGTTCTCGCCGGTCGTGCTGCTGCGCGGCTATGGCGGGCACCGGCGGGCGCCATCGCTGATCGATCCGGAATCCGACCAGGTCGCCGACGTCGGCGACGAAGCGCTGATGATCGCCCGCTCGGGCGTGCCGGCGATCACCGCGCGCAACCGCCGGGCAGGCGCCGAACTGGCGGTCGCCTGCGGCGCCGACCTGATCATTCTGGACGACGGCCTGCAGAGCCCGGCGCTTGCCAAGGACCTGAGGATCGCCGTCATCGATGCGGTCTATGGCGTCGGCAATGGCAGCGTGCTGCCGGCAGGACCGCTCAGGGCGCCGCTGGCCGCCCAACTCGGCGCGACGGACGCGCTGCTGGTCGTCTCGAACGGCGTCGCCGGCCACGGCGCCGACGGCGTGATGCGGGCGACCGACGCCTGCGGCAAGCCGGTCATCCGCGCCGAACTCGTGCCGCACGGAGATTTCAAGTCGAGCCGGCCGGTCCTCGCCTTTGCCGGCATCGGCCGGCCGGAAAAGCTGGCCGAGAGCCTGAAGGCAGCCGGCATCGAGGTGGCGGACTTCATCGGCTTTCCCGACCACTACCACTATCGCGCCGAGGATGCGCGACGCCTGCTTGCCAGAGCGAAAGCGGGCGGGCTGGCGCTCGTCACCACGGCGAAGGACATGGTGCGGCTCAGGGACGCGGTGTCCGGCCCGCTCGTCGATCTGGCGGCGGCCAGCGATGTATTCGAGGTTCGGCTGACGTTTTCGGCGCCCGAGGCGGTCGAGGCGCTGATGCGGACGCACCTGCCGGCGCCTCGGCGCTGACCGGCAGATAGGCTGCGGCCCGTACGGTCGGTTCAGGCGCCGTCGGCGAGCCGCTCGCGATAGCGGCCGAACGAGGCGGACGCATCGACATAGGCTTCCTGGTAGGCGACGCTCCAGTACTTCAGCTCGTCGATCGGGATCGGCAGGCCGGTCACCGCGCACCGCACGAACTGTCCTGACGTGACGACCTGGAATTCGCCGTCGAGGTAGCGCAAGCGCGCCTCGCCGCCCGATTTTGGCGATTCATACCGATTCATCATCTTGGAAACGCTGGTCCGTGTGCACCCCATCCACCGGCCGCGCTCCCGCCGGGCACACGGACGGGGACCAAGAACGGCTCAGTCTAGAGCATTTCCCGATCGGATGAAATCATCCGGCGACCATGGAAATGCCTCGACATTCAGGCAGGCGGGCGGCATGCGCTCCTCGGCCGGCGGACCGTCGGCCTTTGTAGCGTGGCCGTGCCCCGACCGAAAAAGAGCGGTGTCCGCGTCGTGCGTGACACCGCCCATTCTGAGTTCCAACCCGCCGAACGGCGCGGGCTGTCCGCGGATCAACTCCGATACCCCCGGTCCATGCGGAACGCATCACACAAGCCGCCTGAGACCGCGACCATCAGCCCTTGGCCACAACGGCGCTCGGAGCCGGAGCCTTGGCGCAGCCGGCGACCGTGAGACCGCCGATGGCGACGAGAGCGATGATGGCAACGCGAAGAATCTGCATGGATATACTCCCCCGGAAAGGTTCCTAACGCGGGCGAGAATAGCATGACGCCATGCGGGCAAATCGTTTGCCGGCGCGAACAGGCGGCTGAGGCGAATCCCGGACATGCGTTTTCGCGCGGCCATGTTGCCGGAATGCAACGGCCGGCAAAGCAACTCACACCCAATGGATGTGTTTTGCTACTTTCAAGTGCGAAATCGGGTGCGAGGCGCAGACCACCTGCAGCTGGCGGACGAATCACTCCGCTGCCAGCGGCAGGTCCTTGGACGGCTTTGCGGCTCCGCCCGCACCGGCCTCGCCGGCCGGAGGCGGCGTGGTCTCGGCCTTGCCAGAGACCATCGTCAGCCGCGGCGATGGACCGTGGTGCTGGTCCTCGGCGGCTTGCGGCCCAATCGCGGCCACCCCGGGCGACGCAGGCATGGTCGTACGATCGTCCGCCATGGCTTCCGGGTGATGGTCGTCGAGCGGAATGCCGTCGTGCGTCTGGGCGTGCCCGTGCAGCACCTCGTCCTCGGCCGCCGCTTCGTCCTCGCTGACGACATGCCGGCCCCGGGTCAACGGCGCCATGATCAGGAAGATCGACGGCGTCATGTAGAGCGTGATCAGCTGCGACAGCGCCAGACCGCCGACGACGGCGATGCCGAGCGGCTGGCGCAGTTCGGCGCCGGCGCCGAGGCCGAGCGCGATCGGCAGGGTGCCGAGCACGGCGCAGGCCGAAGTCATCATGATCGGGCGGAAACGCAACAAACACGCCTCTTCCACCGCCTCGCGCGCCGTCATGCCTTGCCCCTGCCGCTCGACGGCGAAGTCGACGATCATGATGGCGTTCTTCTTGACGATGCCGATCAGCATGATCATGCCGATCATGGCGATCACCGACAGATCCAGGTGGAAATGGTCGAGTGCCACCAGCGCGCCGATGCCGGCCGACGGCAGGCCCGACAGAATGGTGATCGGATGGATGAAGCTCTCGTAGAGGATGCCGAGCACGATGTAGATGACGAGCACGGCCGCGAAGATCAGCATGCCCTGGCCGGCGACGGCATCCTGGAAGATCTGTGCCGTGCCGGAATAGCCCGACGTCACCGTGGCCGGCAGATTGACGTCGTGTTCGATGGTCGAGATCGCCGCCACGGCGTCGGAGAGCGCCATGCCGGGCTGCAGGTTGAACGAGATGGTCACCGCCGGCAGCTGGGCCTTGTGGCTGACAACCAGCTGGGTCGGCCGCTCCACCACCTTGGCGACGGTATCGAGCGGCACGCTGACGCCGGACGCCGTCTTTACCGACAGGCGTTTGAGGCCATCGGGGCTCTGGGCGTATTTGTCGCCGGCGACGAGAATGACCTGGTACGACGTCGCCTCGGTGAAGATGGTCGACACCTGACGCGTGCCATAGGCGGAATAGAGCTGATCGCGGATCTGGTCGACGTTCAGGCCGAGGGCGGCGGCGCGGTCGCGGTCGATCTCGACGAACGCCTGCCGGCCCTTGGTCTGCAGGTCGGATGACACGTCCAACAGCCCTGGCGTCTGCCGCATGCGGCTTTCCATGATCGGCGCGACACGCCGGAGGTCATCGAAATTCGTGCCCGTCAGCGTGTACTGCCACTGCGCCTTGGAAGCGCCGACGGAAATATTGATGTTCTGGATCGCCTGGAAATAGGTCGAAACGCCCGGAACGGCGGAGGTCTTGGCGCGCAGGCGCTTGATGATGTCCGCGGCGCTGGCAGCGCGTTCGGTCTTGGGCTTCAAGTTGATGAACAGGAAGCCGGTCGTCTGGTTGGAGCCGGGGCCGCCGCCGCCGGCAACCGACAGCACATCGGTCACGTCCGGATCGGCGCGCACGATGGCATCGATCTGCTTCTGCCGTTCGACCGTGGCGGTAAACGACGTATCGTCGGGGCCTTGCGTGCGGGCGATCAGGCTGCCGGTATCCTCCTGCGGGAAGAAGCCCTTCGGTATGGCGACGAAGTATTGCACCGTAATGTAGATCGACGCGAGCGTCACCAGAAGCATCAGCCACTTGAAATTCAAGACGAACTTCAGCGACCATTTGTAGGAGAAGGATAGCGCCGAAAATAGGCCGTCGAACACCTGGATGAGCGCGTTCGGCCTTTCGTGGATAATGTCCTCTGACAGAATCCGGCTCGCCAGCATGGGTGTCAGCGTCAGCGAGACGATGCCGGAGATCAGGATCGCCATCGACATGGTGACGCCGAACTCGAAGAACATGCGCCCGACCACGCCGCCCATGAACACGACGGGAATGAACACCGCGACGAGCGAGATCGTCATCGAAATGATGGTGAAGCTCACCTCCTTGGCGCCGTCGAAGGCGGCATGCATGGGCGATTTGCCCATCTCGATATGGCGGACGATGTTCTCCAGCATGACGATGGCGTCGTCGACGACGAAGCCCACAGCCAGCGTCGCGGCGAGCAGCGAAATGTTGTCGATGGAGAAGCCGAACAGGTACATGCCGGCGCAGGTGCCGACCAGCGACACCGGAAGCGCCAGGGCTGGAATGACCGTGGCGCGCGCCGATTTCAGGAACAGGTAGATGACGCCGATGACCAGCGCCATGGCGAGCGACAGGGTGAACAGCACGTCGTCGATCGAATTGCGGATGGAGATCGAGCGATCGTTGAGGACCTGAACCTTGACGGAGGGCGGCAGCTCGGCGATCAGCCGCGGCAGCGCGGCACGGATGCTATCGACCACATCGACCGTATTGGCGTCCGGCTGGCGCTGGATGGCGATCGGAATGCCGCGCACGCCGTTGATCCAACCGGCGACCTGATCGTTCTCGACGCTGTCGACGGCCGTCGCCACGTCGCTGACACGCACCGGCTGGCCGTTCTGGTAGGAGACGACGACGGGCATGAAACCGGAAGCGCGGCGAATCTGTCCTGTTGCTTCCAGCAGTTGGGTGCGTTGCGGCCCGTTCATCTGCCCGACCGGCGTCGATGAGTTGGCGTTGGCGATTGCGGTCTTCAGGTCGTTGATGGTCAGGTTGCGCGCGGCGAGGGCATCGAGGTCGGCCTTGATGCGCACGGCGTATTTCTGCGCGCCGTAGACGTTAACCTGGGCGACGCCGGGCAGCGTCGACAGGTTCTGCGCGATGTTGATCTCGGCGTAGTCATCCACAGCCGAAAGCGGCAGCGTGTCCGAGGTGACGCCGACGAACAGCACCGGCTGGTCGGCCGGGTTGACTTTCTTGAAACTTGGCGGCGCCGGCATCTGCGACGGCAATTGCCGCGTCGCGACACCGATGGCCGCCTGCACGTCGAGGGCGGCGCCGTCGATATTGCGGTTCAAGTCGAACAGCAGCGTGACGTTGGTGGCGCCCGGCGTCGAGATCGACGTCATCGAAGACACGCCGGCGATGCCGGAGAACTGCTTTTCCAGCACGGTGGCGACGGTCGAAGCCATCGTCTCCGGGCTGGCGCCCGGCAGCGAGGCGGAAACCGAAATGGTGGGGAAGTCGACCCGCGGCACCGCCGCGACCGGCAACTGCTTGTAGCCGAAGATGCCGGCCGAGAGGAACGCCGCCATCACCAGGATGGTGGCGACCGGGCGCTGGATGAAGGGGGCCGAAATCGACATGACGTCAGGAGCCTGTCTGCTGCTTGGGCGAGGAGGCGGCGCCCGGCTGACTGGGTGCGGCGGGGGGGCGGACCTCGACGCGGGAATTCTGCACCAGCCTGGCCTGGCCGTCGACGACCACCTTCTCGCCCGGGGTCAGGCCGTGCGAGATGACGGTGCGGCCGTCGACGGTGCGATCGCGCACCACGGGGCGCAGATCGACGGTGTCGTCAGGCTTGATAATGAAAGAATAGGTGCCGTTCTGGCCGACCAGCACGGCCGCCTCGGGCACGGTTACGGCCTTGTCGTCGACCCTGAGAATGACGCGGACATCGACGAACTGGCCGGGGATCAGCCGCTCGGCAGCGTTGTCAACCAGCGCCTTGACCATCAGCGTGCCGGAACCGGAATCGATCTGGTTCTCGGTAAAGGCGATCTTGCCCGGCAGCGGGCCACCGCTCGAACCGGGGATGTGGATGCTGACGTCGAGCGGGTGGTCGGCGAGCGCCTCGCGCAGCGCGGCAACATTGGACTGCGGCACGGCGAAGGCGACATAGACGGGCGTGATCTGGTTGATCGTGGCAAGCAGCGTGGCGTCGGCGGCGCGGATCGAGGCGCCGGGCTTGTAGGGCAGCGAGCCGACGCGCCCGTCGATCGGCGAGTGGATGTCGTAGTAGCTCAGCTGGACTTTCAGGTTGTCCAGCGCCGCCTTGTCGGCGCCGACGGTGGCCACTGCCGTGTCGGCGGCGGCCTTGGCGGTATCGAGATCCTTCTTGGAAAGGAAGGACGAATTGCTGAGCGGCGCCACGCGTGCGAGTTCGGCCGCGGTCTGCGCGACCAGCGCCTGATCCTTGACGACCACGGCTTCAGCCTGGCGGATCTGCGCCTCGACGGCCCGCGAATCGAGCTTGAAGATCAGCTGGCCTGCCTTGACCTTGTCGCCTTCCTTGACCGCAACCTCGGCCATCTGGCTGTCGAGGCGCACCTTGACCGGAATCGATGCGACGGGCTGGACGGTACCGAGCAGGTCGAGCACCACCGGGACGCTCTCGGTGCGGACCTCGGCGGCAAGCACGGCGATGGCAGGACCAGCCGGCACGGCCGGCTTGACCACGGGAGCGGGGGCCGCAGCCGTCGCGGGGGCAGCGGCCGCCTGCTGCTGGCCGCCGGGCGCCGGGAGCTTCTCAGCCGTGGTCGGCGCGGTGCTCGGCAGCGCAATCGGAAGTGTGAAGGGGGCCTTCTTGGCCAACTGGACAACGACGATCGCGCCCTGATCGAGCTTGGCGCGCGCCATCTCGACGATGCTGGCCGGCACGCCCAGACGGTTGGCTTCAGTGACGAGTTCGGCCCGCCAGAGGATCGCCGCATAGGCGATGCCGGCAAAAATGACGACGTAGACCGCAAGTTTGACCACGGCCACGACGAAATTCACAACAGCGCGCAAGCTTGGCACCTCTCAACTCGGCCTGGCGTCACGTCCTCGACCGGTCATTGTCTGAATAACGATCGGGCCGCGCGCTCACTGCCTCTCCTAGCACAGAGAACCTGACCAAAAGCTTCCGGGCAGATGACCAATAGGAACATTCTGGTCACA
The DNA here is from genome assembly GCA_031291595.1 of Ancalomicrobiaceae bacterium. Taxonomy (GTDB): domain Bacteria; phylum Pseudomonadota; class Alphaproteobacteria; order Rhizobiales; family Ancalomicrobiaceae; genus CAIYYN01. The sequence goes on from JARLIU010000209.1 coordinate 14,541, forward strand.
ATTACGATATCTTACCGCGATGCAGCATAGTTCGTGTCCAGGGCCGGAACGGGTTTGGCGACGGGTCCGAAGACCACTCCAGCGCCGCACATCCACACTCTCCCTGGCTTTCGTTCCAATCGCGCCAGGCAATGGCCGACCGCAAGCACGCGTCGTTGGCGCCGTCGTCGCCGCAAACCATTGCACGCGTTGACCCGCCGCTGGTCGGCAGCCTGCCGGACGGACGAACCGGCACCCTGGCGCCAACCTATGGCAGTCGTATGTCGGATGGGGCTGTCAGGCCGCTTCGGTTCCGCCGATGGTGACCGCGTCGATCCTGAGCGTCGGTTGGCCGACGCCGACCGGCACGCCCTGGCCGGCCTTGCCGCAGGTGCCGACGCCGGGATCGAGTTTCAGGTCGTTGCCGACCATCCTGACGCGCTTCAGCGCTTCCGGGCCGTTGCCGATCAGCATGGCTCCCTTGACCGGCCGGCCGATGCGGCCGTTCTCGATGCGATAGGCCTCGGTGCATTCGAACACGAATTTGCCCGAGGTGATGTCGACCTGACCGCCGCCGAAATTGACGGCATAGATGCCGTCCTTGACCGAGGCGAGGATCTCGGCCGGGTCATGGTCTCCGGCGCGCATGTAGGTATTGGTCATGCGCGGCATGGGGACATGGGCGAACGACTGGCGTCGGCCGTTGCCGGTCGGCGCCATGCCCATCAGCCGGGCGTTCTGCCGGTCCTGCATGTAGCCTGTGAGAATGCCGTCCTCGATCAGTGGCGTCAGCGAGGTCGGTGTGCCCTCGTCATCGACCGTCAGCGAACCGCGGCGCAGCGACAGCGTGCCGTCGTCGACCACGGTGACGCCCTTGGCCGCCACCTGCTGGCCGAGGAGCCCGGCGAAGGCCGACGTCTTCTTGCGGTTGAAGTCGCCCTCGAGCCCGTGCCCGATGGCTTCGTGCAGCAAAATGCCGGGCCAGCCCGGGCCGAGCACGACGTCGAAGCTGCCGGCCGGCGCTGGCACCGCCTCCAGATTGACCAGCGCCTGCCTGAGCGCCTCGCCGGCCTCGTGCTGCCAGGCATCGAGCGAGACGAAGCGGTGGAAGCCTTCGCGCCCGCCGGACCCGGCCGAGCCGGATTCCTGCCGGTCGCCGGAGCCGGCGACGACGGAAATGCCGAAGCGGACGAGCGGGCGGACGTCGCGGACGCGGTGGCCGTCGGCCCGCAGAATTTCCACCACCTGCCAGATGGCGGCGAGCGACACCGATACCTGGCGAACGCGGTCGTCGAGCCCGCGGGCATAGGCGTCGATGTCGGCGAGCAGCTTCACCTTGTCCTCGAAGCTCGGCAGTCCCAGCGGGTTCACGTCGGCGTAGAGCCGGGCGTTGGTCCGGCTGGGCGCGGCGGCGTAGGTGCCGGCGTGGCCGGAGCCAACGGAGCGGACGGCATCGGCGGCGCGGCGCAGCGCCGGTTCCGAGATCTCGCCGGAATGGGCGTATCCGACCAGTTCGTCGGCAACCGCCCTGAGCCCGAAACCTTGCGTCGTATCGAAGCTCGCCGACTTCAGCCGGCCGTTGTCGAACACCAGGGATTCCGACTGGCGGTATTCGAGGAACAGTTCGCCGTCGTCGGCACGCCCGAGCGCCTCCGCCGTGATTTTCCGCGCGGCGTCCGGGTCGAGGCCGGTGGAGGCGAACAGGTCGTGCGCGGCGTCGGTCATGGCAGGCTCTCGGCGTGAGGGAGATACGGCATCGTTCCCCATATAGGCGGCGGGGCGGGCGGCGCCATGGGCGATCGGTGCGGGCGGCGAGACCGTCACGGCAATTTGTCGAAACCGTCGCCGAAGCCCGTCAGCGCGATCGGGATGCCGATGCCCTCCTCCGGCGTCTGGAACACGATGAAGGTGGCACTCTTGCCGGTCTTCAGCTGATCGAGCAGCTTGTCGTCGACGACGGCCTCGGCGACGCAGCCGTTCGGCAGGCAGCGTACGAAGGGGGTGCGGCCGACATCGACCGAATCGATCTTGAGGCCGAGGCCGGACGGCAGCAGCACGCCCAAGGGCGCCAGCACGCGCAGGATGCGCTGCTTCTTGTCAGCAGTCCGGAGCACGATGACGGAGAGGCCGACATTCGGCCGGTCGTCGGCAGTGACGTTCTGGATCAGCGCGCACTGTTCGGACTTGGCGCCGGGCGGCGTATCGCAGCGCACCTGCCAGTCGCCGTACTGGCCCTTGACCATGCCTTGCGCCAGGGCAGCGGATGCCGTGACCAGGCCGAGCGACAGACCGACGGCCAGAACCGCGGCGGCATGGCCGATCAACCGGCGGACGCGGCCAGCGCCGATGCGATGCCGTCCCGCCGTCATCCGCCGACGCGAGCCGATCTTTGTGAAAAGACTGTTCAAGGCCACTCTCCTGGCTTCCTCGCCGCAGACTGCCGTGCGAGCGGTGCCGCACCGGGGCCGACAGCCGCACCGGCCCCCGAGCCAAGGTGCATCCCGCCGGGGCGTTTCCGCCGATTCGACTGGCTCGGCTAAGCGCCTTTTAGAGCAAAATTGCGCCCTGTGGCATCTCGGGATCGACCGCGCGCGCTGATCGCCCCCCGTTCCCGGCCGGCGCAGACCGGCGCCGTACCAATGCGGTGCGCGAATGGCGGCCCTGCGATTGTGGCAGAGCCGCGGGCCGCACGTCAGAGCGCGTGACGGACATGATCGCTGCCGGGACATTGTGTCGCAGCCCGACTTTCGGGGCATCATGGCGCGAAAAAGGGCTGGGGATCTACGTATTTTTTTGTATTATGTTTGCCCGGTTTCGGGGCATTCAAACCCGGAACCGCTTGACGTCCCCCGAAGAGTTTGCCGCGGCCGGACCCGTTCCGGGCGCCGTCGATGCACAAGAATGCATCGAAAATCCCCCGGCGCACCCGTTGCGGGCGGTCGCCGGCTGTGCTTTTTTCAATCTGCCTTGATCACGATCAAGTTTTGGCGCCTTCATGGCTGCATTGCGTCTTCCGCATATGCGTAAGACCGGGCGGCGATGGCGGCGCGCTATATCGCGATCGAAGGGCTGTCGGCCGGGCGTCGGCAGCGAAAACAAGCAGGGATTGGCCGGACATGCATTCGATCGGGCGGCAGGCCCGAGGCATGCGTGACGCCGCGAGGGGCGAAGGAGCTGAAGACGTGATCCCGATTGAGCAGGGCAGAAACGGCACTCGAGCAAAGGCAGGCCGGCTAACGTCGTACGGTCTCGGCCTCTTGGCGACGATGGCGGCGGTCATCGTTGCCGCGCTCGTCCCGTCGCCGGCCGAGGCGGAGCAGATCGTGCCCTGGCAGATCTGGCTGCAGCCGGCCAACAGCGAAGTGATGCGCGACATCCATTCCTTCACCACCCTCACCCTGTGGATCGTCGGCCTCATCGTGCTGCTCGTGATGGGGCTGCTGATCTACGTCATGGTGCGGTTCAACGCCAAGGCGAACCCGGTCCCCTCCAAAGTGGCGCACAACACCGTCATCGAAGTGGCGTGGACGGTGGTGCCGATCCTGATCCTCGTCATCATCGCGGTTCCCTCGCTGCGTCTGCTCTACAAGGAGTTGGAGATCCCGGCAGCAACCGTGACGGTGAAGGCGATCGGCTCCAACTGGAAGTGGAGCTACGAGTACTCCGACCTGCTCGACGCCCACAAGGATCCGGTGTCCTTCGCCTCCAACATCCTGGATGACAAGGACCGCACCGATCCGGTCAAGCAGCCGCGGCTGCTGGCCGCCGACTACAATCTCGTCGTGCCGGTCGGACAGGTCGTCCACGTGCTGGTCACCGCGGATGCCGTCTCCAACATCCACTCCTTCGCGGTGCCGGCGTTCGGCATCAAGGTCGACGCCATGCCCGGCCGGCTGAACGAAACCTGGTTCAAGGCCGACAATGTCGGGATGTACTACGGCGAGTGCTCGGAACTGTGCGGGCAGAACCACGCCTTCATGCCGATCGCGGTGCAGGTGGTGACTGCCGATCAGTACAAGGTGTGGTCGGAAGCGGCCAAGACCAACGTCGACAACGCCAACAAGACGCTCGCATCGGCCATCGACGCCGACCAGACCAAGGCGAAGCTGGCGGCGCGCTGAGCGCCTAGGGACGCGGCCGGCGCCACGGCGCCGCAGCGATACGCAATCGCGAGGCCGGCAGGCGCGGGTTCGGCAGACAGCCAGGGGCGCGGACGGTCGTCAGGATAGTCACTCAAGGAGCAGACCACGATGGCGCATTCAGCGGCCGATGCGGGGCACCACGGCACGCCTACGGGGCTTCGCCGCTATCTCTTCTCGACGAACCACAAGGACATCGGCACCCTTTACCTGATCTTCGCCATGTTCTCCGGCGTGATCGGCGCAACCTTCTCGGTGCTGATCCGCATGGAGTTGCAGTCGCCCGGGCTGCAGATCTTCTCCAACCCGCATACGTACAACACGCTCGTCACCGCGCACGGGCTCTTAATGATCTTCTTCATGGTCATGCCGGCGCTGATCGGCGGCTTCGCCAACTGGTTCGTGCCGATCATGATCGGCGCGCCGGATATGGCGTTCCCGCGCATGAACAACGTTTCCTTCTGGTTGTTGCCGCCGGCGCTGCTGCTTCTCGTCCTGTCGATGTTCGTCGAAGGGCCAACCGGTTCCTACGGTGTCGGCGGCGGCTGGACGCTGTATCCACCGCTGTCGACCGCCGGTCAGCCGGGCCCGGCGATGGACTTCGCCATCCTGTCGATCCATCTCGCCGGCGCCTCGTCGATCCTCGGCGCCATCAACTTCATCACCACCATCTTCAACATGCGCGCGCCGGGCATGACCATGCACCGGATGCCGCTGTTCGCATGGTCGGTTTTGGTGACCGCGTTCTTGCTCGTTCTGTCGCTGCCGGTGCTCGCGGGCGCGATCACCATGCTGCTGACCGACCGCAACTTCGGCACGACTTTCTTCGATCCGACGGGCGGCGGCGATCCCATCCTGTTCCAGCATCTGTTCTGGTTCTTCGGTCATCCGGAGGTCTACATCCTGATCCTGCCGGGCTTCG
>JARLIU010000210.1 GCA_031291595.1 Ancalomicrobiaceae bacterium
GGCCGATGGCGGTGACGCGGAAGCGGGAGAAATGCACGCTGACGTCGGCGAGCCCCGCAAGGATGCGGCTCGTCACTGGCTCGAGCACGGTATTCGACGAAGGCGTGAGCATTCCGATGCGCAAGGCGGGCATGAAGCTTCTCTGCTGCGGCATGTGAGGGCGGGATCGGGGTCAGGCGTGGACGGACGGGCGGGCGCTGAACCCCGCCAGCCGCTCGAAGGCGGCGGCAACCGACAGCACCAGTCCGTCGCCGAGATGCGGTCCGACGATCTGGATGCCGACCGGCAGCCGACCTTCGGCCAGGCCGCAGGGAACGCTCGCCGCCGGCTGGCCGGTGAGGTTGAAGGGGTAGGTGAATGGGCACCAATCCTCCGGCCCGATCGGCACTCCGGCGATCTCGCCCGGTTGCGTCGCATCGGCGGCAAACGGCAGGGCGGCCAGCGTCGGCGTCAGGATCAGGTCGACCTCCGCCATCACCCGCGCCATGGCGTTGGCCCAGGCTTTTCGCACCGTGATGGCATCGGTGGCGGCTTCGAGCGGCAGTCTGGTGGCCAGGAACTGCCGGACCGCCGGCGTCACCTCGACGTGCTTCTCCGCGACGAGCCGACGCAAGCCGGTCAGGTCGTTTTCCAGCGCGATGAGCACGTCGAAGGCCTGACGGATCGGAATGGCCGGCGGCTCGGTGACGGTCACTTCGAAGCCGAGCGCCTCGGCATAGGTCGCGACCGCCGTGTCGACGAGCGCCGTAATGCGCGGGTCGATCGGCAGTCCCGGCCATTTCGGCCAATAGGCCACCTTCAGCTTGCGCGGCAGCGGCTGCGCCGGCGCGCCCGTCCAATCGACGTCGCCACAGGGGATCGACCAGCGGTCGCGGCCGTCCGGCCCGGCGATGACCGAGAGCATCAGCGCGGCGTCGGCGACGGTGCGGGTGATCGGCCCGACATGTTCGATCGATTCCCAGCCGGAGGCGCCCGGAAGCGTCTCGTCGCGACAGCCGGGCCATAGCGGCACGCGACCCATCGACGCCTTCATGCCGAAGAGACCGCAGAAGCTTGCCGGGATGCGGATCGAGCCACCACCGTCCGAGCCGATGGCGAGAGGCACCACCCCGGCGGCAACCGCCGCGCCGGAGCCGGCGCTGGAGCCGCCCGGCGTGAGCGACACGTCCCAGGGATTGCGGGTGATGTCGAACACGAGGTTGCAGCCGTGCGCACCGAAGCCGAATTCGGCGGCATTGGTTTTGCCGACGACGATCGCACCGGCCGCCTTCAGCCGTTCCACCACGATGTCGTCATCCGCGGGCACGTAATCGGCATAGAGCCGCGAGCCGAAGGTGGTGCGGATGCCGGCGGTCATGACCAGGTCCTTGATCGCCACCGGCACGCCGGCAAGCGGGCCGGGATCTTCGCCCGCCGCAACGGCCGCATCGACCCGGGCAGCGGCCGCGCGCGCCTGTGGCTCCGCCAGCGTCGAAAACGCATGGATCGCCGGCTCGACCGCGGCGGTCGCCGCGTACGCAGCTTCGACGATTTCGGTCGCGGAGAATCGGCGGGCTCGAATGCCGGCGGCAATATCGACGGCGGTGAGCACGGCATAGTCGGCAGGCGTCATGGGCGAAGCTCTCGGGGCGGGTCTTTCAAACGGGGCGGGGCGGGAAGATCAGGCGTCGGCGTGGGCGTGGGCGAGGAGACGTTCGAGCGGCGGCGGCAGGCCGATTGACGGCTTGGCATCCGGGCGCCGATAGGTGCCGGCGACCGCCTTGCGCGGATCGAGCCCGACCAGCAGTTCCGCCTGACGGATCGCCGCGGCGACGCCTTCGACCACCGGCACCGGCACGCGGTCGCGCACCCGGGCGGCGAGGCCGGCGAGCGGCGCCCCTGCGAGCACGATGACATCGGCCTCGTCCTCCTCGACCGCCTTACCGGCGAGTGCGACGAGGAGGTCCTCCTTGTCCTCGCCGACACTGCCGACGGCGGCGAAGGGATCATCGAGCAGCCGGATGCTGGCGAGCCGTTCGTTCAGTCCGTGCGCGGCGACGCATTCGCGGAACCACGGCCCGAGCGCTCGGGCGAACGACACGATGGAGAAGCGCCGCCCGAGCATGCAGGCGCTGAGCATCGAGGCTTCCGCCAGCCCGATCACCGGCACCGGCATCAACTCGCGCGCGCCGCCGAGGCCGGGATCGCCGAAGGCGGCGACGACGGCCGCATCGAACGTGCCGATGCGCTCGGCCAGCATGTCCAACACGATGGCCCCGCCGATGGCCGCTTCGGCCCGGGTGGCGATATAGGGCACGCCGCGCGGCGCGGTGGCAGAGATCACCTCGGTCCCGGGTCCCACGGCGGCGCGCGCCACGACCATCATCCGCTCGGTGATGTCGGCCGAGGTATTGGGGTTCAACAGCAACAGGCGGGTCATGGCATGTCCTCGGCCGCTTCGGCGTGATGGCAGGCGACCTCGTGGTCGCGGCCGGCGGCTTTCAGCAGCGGCATCGACTGGCGGCAGATGAACGTTTCGGCCGGGCAGCGGCCGGCGAAGCGGCAGACGGACGGATCGGGGTCGATCGGGCTCGAAGCCGAACCTTCCAGCCGCGGCGGCCGCGCACCACGCCGGGCCGGATCGGGAATGGCGGCGATGAGCGCGCGCGTATACGGATGGCGGGGATGCGCGAAGACGTCCGCGCTCGGGCCGATCTCGACGATCTTGCCCAGATACATCACCGCGATGCGGTCGGTGATGAGACGAACGACGTTGAGGTCGTGCGACACGAACAGGTAGCTCATGCCGTGTCGCACCCTGAGGTCGGCGAGCAGCCGCAGGATCACCGACTGCACCGAGACGTCGAGCGCCGAGGTCGGCTCGTCGAGGACGAGCAGCCGTGGCTTGACGGCGATGGCCCGGGCGATGCCGACGCGTGCCTTCTGCCCGCCGGAGAGCTGGTGCGGATAGCGGGCGCTGAACTCGCGCGGCAGGCCGACGTCGTCGAGCGCCTGCATGACGCGATCGGTCACTTCGGCCCGGCCTGTCGCCTGGCCGAGCTGGCGGATCGGGTCGGCGACGGCCTGGAACACCGTGAAGCCCGGGTTGAGGCTGTCGTTCGGGTCCTGGAACACCACCTGGATGCCGGCCCGCTGCGGTGATGTGGCAAACCGCCGTGCCGGTACGGCGCCGATGTCCGAGCCGGCGAACGCCAGTTCACCCGATGTCGTATCGATGAGGCGGGCGATCAGGCGGGCAAGCGTCGACTTGCCGCAACCGGACTCGCCGACGAGCCCGACGCTTTCGCCCACCCCGATCGTCAGGTCGATCGCATCGACGGCGTGCAGATGCGCCGATTTCAGCCCGCGGTGAACGGCAAAGCGCTTCGACAGGCCGCGGGCGTCGATGAGCGGCGTCATGTCGGCACCCGGCAGCGGACGCAGTGATCGATACCGACCGGAACGACCGGCACCGGGCCGGCGTCGCACTCGGGCTGATGCCGGTCGCAACGGCCGGCGAAGCGGCAGGGCAGAAGCACGCGCCTGAGATCCGGCAATCTGCCCGGCACGGTCGACAGCGTGTCGAGGGTCGTGTCCGCCGTCGGCGTCGCCGCGAACAGCCGCCGCGTGTAGGGATGGCGGGGATCGGCGAGGAGCGCCTCAGTCGGCGCGGTCTCGACCACATGGCCGGCATGCATGACCATCAGCCGGTCGGCATATTCGCCGGCGAGCGCCAGATCGTGGGTGATCAGGATCGCCGCCATGTGGGTGTCGTCGACGATGTCGCGAATGAGGTCCATCACCACCGCTTGCGTGGTGACATCCAACCCCGTGGTCGGTTCGTCGGCGATGAGCAGCGCCGGCCGGCAGGCGAGCGCCATGGCGATCATCACCCGCTGGCACATGCCTCCCGACAGTTCGAACGGATAGGCGCGGGCGCGCGCTTTGGGGTCGGGGATGCGCACCCGGGCAAGCGCGGCGACCGCCTCATCGCGGGCCTGGGCGCGCGGCATCGGGCCGTGCCGCACCAGCACGTCGGCGATCTGCTCGCCCACCCGGCGAATCGGGTTCAAGGCGGTGCGCGGGCTCTGGAAGATCATCGACAGCTCGCGGCCGCGCAAGGCGGCGAGATCGGTCGTTCCGGCCGCGAGGTCCAGCCCGTTGAAGGTCAACCGCTCGGCGGTGAGCCGCGCGGCCTCGTTGAGCAATCCCATGATGGCATAGGACAGCACCGACTTGCCGGAGCCGCTCTCGCCGACGATGCCGAGAATCTCGCCCTTCTGCAGCGTGAAGCCGACGTCGTCGAGCGCCTTCACCCGGCCGGAGCGAGTCTCGAAGTCGAGCGTCAGGCCGGCGACGTCGAGAAGCGGCACCCGCGCGTGGCCGGCGGCCGGGTGTTCGGTCGGAACGGAGGCGGCCGACATGAGCTCGGTCCTCATGTGCGCCTCCGGGGGTCGATGATGTCGCGCAAGCCGTCGCCGACGAGGTTGAAGCAGAACACCGCGGTGACCAGCGCCATGCCGGGGAAGGTGAAGGTCCACCATTCGCCGGAGAAGATGTAGGAGGCGCCCTCCGATACCATGATCCCCCATTCCGGCGTCGGCGGCCGCACGCCGAGGCCGATGAACGACAGGCCGGCGGCATTGAGGATGGCCCAGCCGAGATTGAGCGAGGCCTGCACCATCATGGCCGGCAGGATGTTGGGCACGATATGGACGACCAGGATGCGGGTGGGGCCGTTGCCGCCCATGCGCGCCGCCTCGACGTAGGTCTGGTCGCGCCGCACGTTGACCTCGGCGCGGGCGAAGCGGACGTAGAACGGCAGGTTGATGATGGCGGTGGCGATGACGATGTTGCCGACCGAATTGCCGAGCGCGGCGACGATGCCCATGGCCAGCACGAACAACGGGAAGGCCATGATCGTATCCATCACCCGGCCGACGATCTGGTCGGTGAGGCCGCCGACGTAGCCGGAAACCGCGCCGAGTGCGGTGCCGAGCGCAAACGACAGCACGACCGCGCCGAAGGCCATGCCGAGATCGAGCCGTGCGGCGACGATGACGCGGGTGAGGATGTCGCGGCCGAGCGCGTCGGTGCCGAATGGATGCGGCAGGCTCGGTGGCTTCAGCGTCAGCGACGCGTTCGATGCCAGCGGATCCCACGGCGCGATCGCCGGACCGATCAGTCCCAGCACGACGATCAGCGCCAGGATTACCAGCGCCAGGACGGTCAGGCCATTGCCGAGCGCGACATGACGCAGGTCGGCCCAGAGCGAGGCCGGTGCCGACGCGGTGGCGGCGGACGTCGCGGGCGAGGCGGCGGCAGGTTCAGCCATCGTAGCGCACCCTCGGGTCGATCGCGGTCGCAATCAGGTCGACGGCGAGGTTCAGCAGCACGTAGAGGATGGCCATCATCAGCACGAAGCCCTGCACCGCGGCATAGTCGGAAGCGATGACGGCGTTGACCGCATAGGCGCCGATGCCCGGCCAGGCGAACACCTGTTCGACCAGCACGTTGGCGCCGAGCAGGAAGGAAAACACCATGCCGAGCACGTTGACGATCGGCAGCAGCGCATTGCGGAGCGCGTAGCCGAACACGATGCGGCCGGACGACAGGCCCATGGCGCGGGCGGTGCGGCAATAGTCGCTCGACAGCGCCGTCAGCATGGCGGCGCGCGTCATCCGGGCGATCGGCGCCAGCGCGAACAACCCGAGCGAGATCGACGGCAACGCGAGCTGGGCAAGCGCGCCGACAAAGGCCGGCAGGTCGCCGGCAATGAGCGTATCGACGAGGAGAAGGCCGGTCACCGGCGGCGGCAGCGAATAATAGATATCGCTCAATCGGCCGAGTGGCTCCGGCGCGATGCCCAGCTTGTAATAGAACACGAACATCAGCATCAGCGCGACGAAGAAGGTCGGGAACGCCGCGCCGACGGTGACGATCAGCCGGCAGACGTGGTCGGCCATGCGCCCCGGCCGCGTCGCGGCGATGACCCCGAGCGGCAGGCCGATGACAAGCGCGAAGACGAGCGCCATGCCGGTCAGCTCGATCGAGGCCGGCAGCCGGGTCGTCAGATCCTCGGCGACCGGCTTGCCGCTCGACACCGACATGCCGAGATCGCCGTTGAACAGCCTGACGACATAATCGACGAACTGCGCCGGCAGCGGCCGGTCGAGGCCGAGATGCGCGCGGATCGAGGCGATGCTTTCCGGCGTCGCCGACGACCCGGCGTAATAGGCGGCCGGATCGCCGGGCAGCGCGCGCGCCAGCAGGAAGGTGACGACCACCACGCCGACGAGGCTCGGCACGGCGGAGGCGATGCGTCTGAGGATGGTGAGGGCCGTCTTCATGGGCGTTCCTGGCGCATGGGCAGCGCATTGCCGGAGCGAAGCGATTTCCGTCCCCGGCAATGCAGATCTCGGACCAACTCGCGGTCACTCCTTGGTGACGAAGCGATAGTCGAGGTGGGTGTGGAACCAGTACATGTAGCCCTTGACGTTTCTCTGCAGCGCGATGTCGGAGAACAGGTGGGCGACAGGCACGCGCGGCACATCATCCATGACGATCGCATTCATCTTGGAGATGGTTGCGTCGTATTTCGCCGGATCGGTCTCGAAGCGCGCTTCGGCCGTCAGCTTATCGAGATCCGGATTGACGTAATTGGCCGTATTGAACACCGAGTTGTTCTTGCCGTCATAAGTCCAGAAGTAGAAATATTCTGGATAGTCCAGCCATCCGTAGAAATAGTTGATGTCCATCGGCATCGACTTAGAACCCATCTTGGCGAACCAGTCGGAGCCCGGGATCTTCTGGATGGTGACGTCGATGTTGAGCTTCTTCAGCTGTTCCTGGATCAACAGCGCCATCGGCTCCTGCACCGTGGTCTGGCTCATGTCGATATAGAGTTCGGTCTTGAAGCCGTCGGCATAGCCGGCGTCCTTCAACAGCGCCTTGGCCTTGTCGAGGTCGGTCTTGTACGGCGAGGCCACCGGCCACTTCGGCTCATACGGCTTGGCCGGATCGTGGCCCCACAGCGGCTCGGCGCGGCCATAGAGCGCTTGGCTCATGATCGCCTCGTAGGGCAGCGCATAGGCGATGGCCTGCCGCACCCGCTTGTCGGAGAACGGCTTCATGGTGACGTTGAGGTCGACCTCGAACTGCTCGTTCTGCATCAGGGTGCCGATGACATTGACCTTGCCGGCCGCGGCAAGCTCGGCGTAGTCCTTCGGCGGCAGACCGACCGAGACGTCGACGTCGCCTTTTTCCAGCAGCGCGCGGCGGGTGCCGGGCGAGGCGATCTCGCGGTAGACGACGCGCTTCAACGCCGGCAGGGCGCCCGATTTCCAGGCATCGAAGCGCTCGAAGACGATCTGGTCGCCGCTCTTCCACGAGGCGACCTTGAACGGCCCGCCGCCGGCGTCGTGATCGCGCGTCCAGTTGAGCGCCCAGGGATCGTCGGTGGTGGCATGCGCTAAGGCCAGCTTCTTGTTGACGATGTCCGGCACCGGCACGGCGAGATCAGGGATGGCCAGCTTGTTCGGTGCTTTGAGCGTGATCTTGAAGGTGTGTTCGTCGACGACGGAGAACATGTTCGGATCGGTGTAGGTGCCGGCCGCCATCTGGATCGCCGGGAAGCCGCCGGCGGCAATGGCGCGATCGAACGACCATTTCACGTCGTCCGCCGTCACCGGCGAACCGTCGTGGAAGGTGGCGTCCTTACGCAGATGGAAGATCAGCGTCTTGCCGCCGTCCTGGATGTCCCAGCTCTCCGCCAGTTCCGGCGCGAACTTGGTGGCGTCGTACATCACCTTGCCGTCCGGCAGCGTCTTCATCGGGTGCGTGATCAGCCGGTCGTAGATCTGCCAGGCGACCATCTGGCTCAATTCGTTGGCGGCCGGCGTCATCGGATCGAGCGAATTCGGACCGTGCTCGCCAACCTCGATCAGCACATCCTTCGGCGTGGCGGCGACGGCCGGCAGCGTCGTCGCGCCGAGGACGAGGGCGGCAACCAACCCGGCGACCGTGCGGGACGGCGATTTGGCGTACGACGGGGGTGAGACTGTCGATGTCGGGATTGCGGGGGCCATGGTCTTCTCTCCAACAGGGGCCTCGGACGTCCCGTCACCGGAACGCTCAGGCAACCTGTTAGCAATCGGAATGCCAATAATTAAACTATTGATATTTAACATTTTAGAACGCGATTGCATTTTATATCAGAAATTTTACGTGTTGATTTTCCAGGCAGACGCCCAATAATGGGGCACCGCTGGCCGATTCCCTCGGCGCCTCGCCGGGACCTGTCGGGCCAGCGAAGAGCGAGAGGTTGCACTCGTCCGCCGTTCGTCGGATGAAGGAAGCAGATCGATCGAGGCACCGACATGCGGGACCAGGGGATGAAGGCAGCGACGAAGCCAACGGCCAGCGGAGCGGAAGCAGGCTCCACTCCGCGCCGGCCCGTCGTCCGCCGCGCCTCGCTGCACGAGCCGGTGGCGGAACGGCTGCGGCAGATCGTCGCCCGCGGCGATATCGCCGCCGGCGAGCGGCTGAACGAGGCGGCCATCGCCGACGCCTTTGGCGTATCGCGCACGCCGCTCAGGGAGGCGATCAAGCTGCTGGCGGCCGAAGGCCTGCTGGAATTGCTGCCGGGGCGCGGCGCTCGGGTGCGGCTCCTCTCGCCCGACGAGATCGTCGACATCTTCGAGGTCATCGGCGCGCTCGAAAGCCATGCGGTCGAATGCTGCGTCCTCCGGCTGACGCCGCGCACGCTCGCCGAGATCGAACAGTTGCACGCCCGCATGGTCGAGCAGCACGGCCGGCACGACATGACCGGCTATTTCAACAGCAACCAGAAAATGCACGCCCTCCTGGTCCGCCTTGCCGCCAGCCCGAAACTGGAGACAACCCACGCGGTGTTGAGCAAGACGGCGCGGTTCAACCGCGATGCCACGCTGACCTCGGACGAACGCTGGGCGGAATCGGTGGCCGAACACGAGGAGATCATTGCCGCGATCCGGGCCGGAAGCGCAGCGAAAGCCCGCGCGCTGATGCTCGATCACGCCCGCCGCACCGGCGCCGCCCTGGCACGCATCGCCCGGCGGGCGGCCTCAGCACCGGCTGCGACGGGCGAGCCGGTCGCCGGCGGCGAGCCGCCCGGGAGCGACCGCTGATGTCCATCGCCCGCAGCCGCCCGGCTGCCAGCCTGGCCGGACCCCTCACCATCGAGCGGCGCTCGCTCTACGATCCGGTCGCCGATCAGTTGCGCGACATGATCGTGCGCGGCGAGTTGCTCGGCGGCGAGAAGATCCGCATGGTGGAGCTCGCCGACACGCTGGGCGTATCGATCACGCCGCTGCGCGAGGCGCTGAAGGTGCTGGCCGAGGAACAGCTGGTCGAACTGCTGCCCAACCGCGGCGCGCGCGTCGTGACCTATACGGCGGAAGCTGCCGACCAGCTGTTCGACGTCATCGCCAGTCTCGAAGGGCTCGCCGCGGAACGCGCCGCGATGCGCATGCCGGGCGACGCGCTTGCCGAGCTCGAGGCGATGCACGCCGAGATGCGCGGCCACTTCGACGCCGGCGAGCGCGAGCCGTATTTCGCCTTGAACAGCCGCATCCACGTCCAACTCATCGCCCGGTCCGGCAACGACGTGCTGATCGCTACCCATGCCCGATTGATGGTCAGGGCAAACCGCGGCCGCTACATGGCGATCGTCGACAACCGTCGCTGGCAGGAAGCGATGGACGAGCACGAGCAATTGATGGCGGCGTTGCGGCGACGCGACGCAGAGGCGGCCGGCCGCATCTGGCGCGCCCATATGCGCCACACCGGCGCTGCCGTCCGCTTGGCGCTGATGCGGGCGGACCCGCCGGCCTCTGGCTGATCCGGCCAGATCAAAAGCTTGGGGCGCCGATCAGGCCCCTAGAGCGCCGTGCGTCCGGTTGGACGCACATAAGGCGCTCTATCTTTTTGATTCTAGAGCATCTTATCTGCGTCAGCCGAATCCGGCTGAGCGCAGGATGCTCTAGCTGCGTGTCCTGTCGACTGTGAGGGACGTCTCGCGGAGTTCATGGGCGCGCAGCCACGAAATCGACGGCCGATGCGACGGTCTCCGCCCGGATACCCCTGACGCCGTGCAGGTTGAGCCAGACGTTCGGATCGTTCTGCGCCTGACGCTTCAGGTATGTATACCCGGTCGCGTCCCAGGGTCTGATGTCGGCGGCGAGATTGTCGAGAACGAAGTCGCCGTGATCCGTCCTGACCGTCAGGATCGTATGCCCGTCGCCGGCAAGATCGCGCACGATGGTGATCAGCAGAGCCTGGCGCGGCAGCCCGGCCTCCAGCAGCAGCTTGCGCTTATAGAGCGCATAGACTTTGCAATCGCCGCTGCCGTCGGTCGGGTAGTCCCAATGGTCAAGCGTCGTGCCCCAATGATCGAGGTTGCTGACCGGCCTGATTGCGCCGTTCGCCGTCCGGTTGACGCGGTCGAGCAATGCCCAGGCATCGGTGGTCAACTGGACCTCCTGCGGCGGCAACGGCTTGACCTTGCATTCCTCCGGGCGGCGGCTGCAGAAGTCGAACCAGCCGTAGGGAACCAGGGTCGGGCCGCCGACGCCCATGGCGGTCGCTGCCGGAACGCTCGCGCCGTCTGCGGCGGGAAAGCCGGCCGGACCCTCAGCCTCCAGACGATCGAACGCCGCCCAAGCGCCGTCGAATGCGGCGAGGTCGCTGAGCGGCGAAATCGCTGCACTGGCCTCTACACCGGGGAGGATGCCAAACCAGCCACCTGGCACCAGGGTTGAACTGCGGATGACGAGGAGATCGCCGTCGGTGGGAGCGAACCACCCAGCCTCAGCCTTCGTGGCAATACTCACCAAGATCAATGCGGCAACGGCTACGCACTGAATGAGTTGCTTGAGCATCGTCTTCCCCGACCTGCATCAGTCCAGGGACGGTACGACGCGACGTCTTTTTGGCCGGAAAAGCAAATCGGTAAAATTGGATCTAGTTTGCTGCGAGCATGGAGTCAGCATTAAAGAAGATGTTACGCGGCGGCGGGCGGCGCATGGCGACATCATTAATGTTAAGCAAGTGTAGTCGCGGCCCGGTCCGTCCGATCGCCTGGCCGCCGGCGCGGCGGTTTTGAAAACCGCGGGTCTTGCCGTTAACTGCTCCGGTCACGTCCCACGGGCCGGCGATCGGGTCCGGTCGTGCGGCCGGCCATGCAATCCGAGCCAGGAACCCGCTGATGTCCGAAGCGCTGCGCTACCAGGTCAACGCCAACTTCATCCAGATATTGGATACCATCGGTTGTACGCTCGCCGTCTCCGTCTATACGTCCAACACCATCCTCTTGGTGAGCGCCGAAGGCGGCCGATTGCAGGTTGCCGCCACCAGCCTGCAACGCCCGATGGGCATCGCCACGACCGTTGTGGACGCAAGCCTGCGCCTCGCCATCGCGACGTTCCAGGAAGTGGTCGTGCTTGCCGATGCGCCGCTGTTGGCCGCGGCATTGCCGGACGAACCGGACACCTACGCGCGGTTGCTGGTGCCGCGCGCCACAGTCTACACCGGCGACATCGATGCCCACGAAATGGCCTATGTCGGCGGTCGGTTGTTGGCGGCCAACACCCGGTTTTCCTGCATCGCCGAAATCGACGCGCGCCACAGTTTCACACCCGCCTGGACACCGCCCTTCATCAGCGCGGTGATGCCCGAGGATCGTTGTCACCTCAATGGCTTGGCATGTGTGGACGATCGCGTTGCCTATGCGACGGCCTTCGCCGCGACGGACGTTGCCCGCGGCTGGAACGAGACCCGCTACCGCAGCGGCGTGCTGATGGAGGTTCCGAGCGGCCGGGTGCTGCTCGACGGGCTGTGCATGCCGCACTCACCCCGCGTCTACGACGGTCAGCCGCATGTGCTCGAGTCCGGCACCGGCCGGGTGCTGCGCCTCGATGCGGAGCGAGGGGCCCCCGAAACCCTGGCCGAACTGCCCGGCTTCGCGCGCGGCCTCGATCGCATCGGTGATGTCCTGTTCGTCGGCCTGTCGCGCATTCGCGGACAACCGGGGCGCACTCCGCCCCCGGTCGCCAGCAAGTACGACAAGCTCATGTGCGGCGTGGCGGCGCTCGACCGCAAGCACCGCCGCGTTCTCGGCTACCTGACGCTCGATGACAGCCAGGACGAGATCTTCGATGTGCGGGTCCTGCCGAATTTCCGCCGCGGCGCGATCCTGAACCCCGCCGACGACCGCCATCGGCGCGCACTGGTGCTGCCGGGACGCGCCTTCTGGGGCGAACAACCCGACAGTTAGCGCCTCCGGGCGGAAACTGTCGGCGGGCGCCGCCGCTTGCGGTCCACTGACGTGCGATGCCGTCGCGCGGAAGCATAGCCGCTCGCTCAGCCCGCCGAATGATTAATAGAGCGCTGTGTGAGTTCAGCAACGGATCGCCGATGCGATTGCGTTTGAAGCACTCTGCCGTCGCGGCTTAACCATGAATGCAGAGCGCGACCGGCCCCGAACACGGCGATCCAACGGCCGATAACGCGCTCAACCCATTGAATTCGGGCGACTTCCTCCCGGCAAGCTGGCCTTGCGCGGTCCCGATGCAAGCCGAGACGTTCATCGTCTCAAGGCCCGGTTCAGGCAATTTTCAGCTATTCAACATTTCGGAAAATTGTTAGTTTAAATGCTAATGGTATCTTAACCTATCTGGCGTCGTGCCACACGGTGGTTGCCAGGAAGTGGTCATTGCGTGTCGGTTTGCCTATTGCTGGAGTCGAAGCATGAACGGCGAGACAAAAACAAACAAGTTCGGCACCGCTTCTTCCAGTTCACCCAAATCACGCAAACGTCGCAGCGGGATTTATTTGCTCGAACCGCGTGTCATGTACGATGGCGCGGTCGCAGCGACGGCACATCACGAGCTGAGCCACAGCGATATCGATGCGTCGCACAGCTGGGCGGCCCCGATTACCACTGACACTACTGGCCACGCCAGAACCGTTCCGAGCAATACGAGCCAGCCCGCCCCCACCACGCCGCCGATCCAGACACATACCGACTGGGCCACGGACCCGCACGGCGCCGATCGGACCGGTCCGCGTCCCGGTGGTCAGGTGGTCTTCGTCGACAGTCAGATCAGCAACTACCAGGCAATCGTCGCCTCCATCAATCCGGGCGTGAAGGTCGTCGTGTTCGACGGATCGAAGGACGGGTTGCGCGAGATCGCCACCGACCTGAAGGGCATGCACGGGTTGACGTCGATCGACATCATCTCGCATGGCGCGCCGGACACGATGGTCGTCGGCACCGACACGCTGACGACGAGCAGCATTTCCAGTCACAGCGCCGATCTGGCGGCCATCGGCAAGGCGTTGGCGCCGAACGGCCAGCTCGATCTTTACGGCGGCGAGGTCACGGGATCGGGCGATGCCTTCCTGGCCGCGATGCACGAGGCAACCGGGCGTACCGTCGCGGCCTCGACCTCCCCGGTCGGCGCCACGACGCTCGGCGGCAGCTGGACGCTCGATGCCTCGACCGGTTCGACGCCGCACGCGCTTCCCGCCGACCTGACCGCGATCCAGTCGTTCGACGGTCTGCTGGCAAGTCCGGCCGGCCTGCGTCCGGGCGACCAGGTGGTGTTCGTCGACAGCCAGATCACCGACTATCAGGCCATCGTCGATGCCATCAATCCGGGCACCAAGGTGTTCGTCTACGACGGCACCAAGGATGGCTTGGCCGAGATTGCCAAGGATCTGCAGGGCGCCTCCGATCTTGCCTCGATCGACATCATCTCGCACGGCGCGGTCGACCAGGTGCAGATCGGCACCGATAGTCTGACCACCAGTTCGATTTCCACCTATTCCGCCGATCTGACGGCGATCGGCAATGCGCTGGCAAGAGATGGCCAGATCGACCTCTACGGTTGCGACGTTTCGGCGGCCGGTGCCGGTTTTCTCGAAGCGCTGAAGACCGCGACCGGGCGCGACGTCGCCGGCTCGACCGACGCCACCGGCGCGACCGCGCTCGGCGGCAACTGGACGCTCGAAGCATCGACCGGCGTAACGCCGGTCGCATTGCCGGCCGATCTGGCGGCGCTGCAGTCGTTCGACGGGCTGCTGCTGTCCGGCCTGCTGGCGCTGGAAAACTCGAGTGCCGTGAAGATCACCTCGACCGCCACGGACTCCTCCGGCAACATCTATGTCGCCGGCGTTTTCAATGGCTCGGTGGATTTCGGCGGCACGTCGAAGACCAGTACGGGTGGCGCTCAGGGCGATATATTCATGGCCGAATATACGTCCACCGGCACGCTCAAGTGGGTCGACGATCTGGTCCGGACCGCCGAGTACTCGGTCTACACTGACGCGCCCTCGATAGCGGTGACGCCTAACGGTTCGACCATCTACCTCGGTGGCTCGTTTGAAACCAAGATTAATTTCGACGGCAGTCACTCTGCCAGCGGTGGCAACGGAGGGACGACTGAAAATAACGCTGCTTTTGTCGCTCAATATCTCAATAGCGGCACAGGCACGACCTTCGAATGGGATTTCCTAATTGCTGGCGCCTCAGGTACCGTCGCGGGCGCTCAGCTCCCTGTTGTAACCACAGATTCAAGCAGCAATGTTTTTGCTGCGGTGCAATATTATACTGGCAATGGGACTGTCCATCTCACTCCACAAAGCGGGGCGACCACCGTCAGCGGGTCGGCGGTCTCACTGGCGTCGTCGCTGTATGATGGGTCGGTAATATTCGAGGCCAGCTCTTCAGGTTCGATCGATTGGCATGCCACGATTACCAACCAGACTTACATAAATAGCAACGGCGACGTCACGAGTTACACAAATACAGTTGCCGCCATTGCGCTCGACAGTTCGGACAATGTCTACGTCGGCGGCACGATTAATGGTGCCGTGTTCAACGGCAACAATGGCACTTCCGTTACCGTCTCGACCCCGACCAGCACCAGCCAGTATGCCGCCTTTATCGCGAAATTGAATTCGAGCGGCAACTTCCAGTGGGAAAACGCGGTTGCCACTACGACAGGCACGTCCTGGCCTATCGATTCGGTCACCGGCATCGCCATCGATCAATACGGGCCGGCCATCACCGGCACGTATAATGATGGCACCACGATCGACGGCACGCTTCTCCACACCAAGGTTTCCTACAGCTATTCTTCCACTCGCGTGTTCGTCGAGCAATTGGACACGAGTGGGACGGCCAAGTGGGTGCTGACGGAAAGCGACAACACACGGTATGCAACGGACCAATCATCGGCGATCGTCATCGATGCGGCCGGAGACATCGTCGTCGGCGGGACGATCAATTCGTCCAGCAGCGCGACTGAATACTTCGGCGGCACGACTATCTCGCCGCCTGGCAGCAACCAAACCGAAGCCTTCGTCTGGGACATCACGCCGGGTGCGAGCAGCGCTACGACGAACTCCATCGAGGGGTTCACCAGCAGCTCGTCCAACAGCCTTGGTGGCCTGTTCGCGCCGACGAGCGGCGGCGCTGGCATGGCCATCAACGGAAGCGGCGTCATCACCGCCCACGGCAGTACGGGAACCGCTATCGAAGGCACTTCCGGCAAGAATACCGCGGCGTTGTTTGGCCTCACCTCGACCGATCTCAACGAAGTCACCGCCCCGACCGTCACGTCGATCACCCGCGACCCCGCCCATAACGCCACCAACCATGACGCCACCGAGACCTTCGACGTCACCTTCTCCGAGAGCGTCACCCAGGTCGACGCGTCGGATTTCACCTTGGTCCGCAGCAACAATGTGTCCGGGACCATCTCCTCGGTCACCGGCAGCGGCACCACCTACACCGTAACGGTCA
>JARLIU010000211.1 GCA_031291595.1 Ancalomicrobiaceae bacterium
CCTGCCATTCCGTGCCAAACCGGGGGCCGACAAATCACGCCACGAGTATTGGCCCATGCAGTCCATCTTCTCTTCGATCGCCAAGGCGATCCCGCCGATCAACCGCGAGGGCTATCCCTTCATCGCCATCGCGATCGTCGTGACCGTCATCGTCGGCCATTTTTCCACCTCGCTGTTCTGGATCCTGCTCGCCCTGACGCTGTGGGTCGTCATCTTCTTCCGCGATCCGGTCCGGGTGACACCGGTCGGCGCCGGACTGGTCGTCTCGCCGGCCGACGGCAAGGTGTCGCAGGTCGGGCTCGCCGAGCCGCCGGCCGAACTGACGCTGCCGGATGCGACCTACCTGCGCATTTCGATCTTCATGAACGTGTTCAACTGCCACGTGAACCGCGCCCCGGCCGGCGGGCGCATCGAGACCATCGCCTATCGTCCGGGCAAATTCGTCAACGCCGAACTCGACAAGGCGAGCGAGGACAACGAGCGCAACGGACTGGTCATCGCGCTCGATACCGGCATCAAGATCGGCGTAGTGCAGATCGCCGGGTTGGTCGCCCGCCGCATCGTGTCGTGGAAGCAGACGGGCGAAATGCTGGCCGCGGGCGAACGTTTCGGGATGATCCGCTTCGGCTCGCGGCTCGACGTGTATCTGCCGGCCGATACGGTGGCCAATGTCGCCGTCGGCCAGACGGCCGTCGCCGGCGAGACAGTCATCGCCGATCTCAGCCAGTCAGGCAAGCCGCCGTTCATGGTGCGCGTCAGCTGAAGGTGCCGCAATGAGCGATCTGTTTCCCCCGATCGACCACCAATCGATGAAGACCGGGCGGCGTTTCAAGCGTCTCCGGGCGCTGCCCTTCCGCATCGTGCTGCCCAACCTGGTGACGCTCTTGGCGCTGTGCGCCGGCTTGACCGCCATCCGCATGGGACTCGAGCAACGCTGGGAATGGTCGGTCGGCGCGGTGGCGCTCGCCGCCATCCTCGACGGCATCGACGGGCGGGTGGCGCGCTGGCTGAAGGGCACGTCGAAATTCGGCGCCGAACTCGACAGTCTCGCCGACTTCGTCAATTTCGGCGTGGTGCCGCCGCTGATCCTCTATCTCTGGATCCTCGATCTCAACCAGTCGTTCGGCTGGCTCGCGGTGCTCGCCTTCGCCATCGCCATGGCGCTGCGCCTCGCCCGCTTCAACGTGATGAGTGAGAAGCCGCTCGCCGACTGGCAGAAGAATTACTTTACCGGCATGCCGGCGCCGGCTGCGGCGCTGTCGGTGCTGTTGCCGCTCTATCTGAACCAGTTCCTGCCGATCCCGCACGACCGGACGGTATCGACCATCATCGCAGGATATGTCGTCTTCATCGCCTTCATGATGGTGTCGACCATCCCGACCTATTCCGGCAAGAAGTTCGGTGCGCGGGTGCCGCGCGAGGCGGTCATTCCGCTGTCCGTCGGCTTCGTGCTGTTCGTCGCCGCATTGATCAGCTATCCGATGCTGATCCTGTCGATCGCCACCCTCGCCTATCTCGGCTACATCCCGATCGGCTGGCGCAAGTACCGGCAACTAGCGACGGCCAATCCGCCGAAGCCGGCAGAACCGGCGAACGAGGCGCTGGACGACGACGAGGACAATGCCCAGGGCGGCGCCTGAGGCTTCCGGTGACCGCCTTCGCCGGCGAAAAGGGGTCGATCGGCCACGCGCTCCATGGCGATGATGTTGGGTCCCGGGGGGTGCCGCGCTACCCCACCCGAATGTGCGTCACGGCCGCCACGCGCGCCGCCAGCGGGCTCGCCGGGAACGCCCGGCGCAACGCCTGCAGCGCTTCGGCATCCGATGCCGGCTGCATCCGCGTCAGCAGGTCCCGCATCTCGGCGATACCCGATTCCACCGGCAATTCGCCGGAACGGGCGGTATAGTCGGCCTCGACTGGCCGGGGAGCGTATCCGATGAACCTATGCATCAGCGACTCCTTGGCACGGGCTGGCGGCTGGACAGATCTCCGTTTCAGTCACATGGGGATTCCATCCCCATCAGCTCAACAACTATACGGTAAAAACTTCGTCAACTTGTGACTGCTTTGGTCGCATAGGTGTTCGTACCTATATTCCAGATACGGAATACCACGAGCGCGGAGCGCTGGGGCGGCTTCCGGTGGCGAGGGCGGGCAAGCAGGGCCGAAGTGGCCGGCAGCGGTGACGGCGGTACTATACCGGCGCGTTTGATTTCAACAGCTTATAGACGATCGAATCCATCAGCGCCTGGAACGAGGCATCGATGATGTTTTCCGAGACGCCGATCGTTGCCCAACGGGTCTCGGTCGAATCCTTCGATTCGATGAGCACGCGGGTCGTGGCGCCGGTACCGCCATTGAGGATACGCACCTTGAAGTCTTCCAGGCTCAAGTCCTTGATGTAGTCCTGATACTTGCCGAGGTCTTTCCTCAGCGCACTATCGAGCGCGTTGACCGGGCCGTTGCCTTCGGCGGCCGAGATCATCACGTTGTCGTCGACCCTGACCTTCACCGTTGCTTCCGATGCGGTGACGAGGTCGCCATTGGCGTTGTAGCGGCGCTCGACCAGCACGCGGAAGCTCTCGACGTGGAAGAACTCCGGTACGCCGCCCAGCGTGCGGCGGGCGAGCAGTTCCAGCGAGGCATCGGCACGTTCGTAGGCGTAGCCCGTCGCCTCGCGATCCTTGACCAGCGACAGCAGCGTGTCGAGGCGGGGGTCGCTGCGGTCGACGACGATGCCGAAGCGCGTGAGTTCGGCGATGAGGTTGGATTTCCCCGCCTGGTCGGACACCAGCACCCGACGCGTATTGCCGACACGCTCGGGCTCGATGTGCTCGTAGGTGCGCGGATCCTTCACCAGCGCCGAAGCATGGATGCCGGCCTTGGTGGCAAACGCTGCCTCGCCGACGTAAGGCGCATGGCGGTTGGGGGCGCGATTGAGGATCTCGTCGAATTCGCGTGACAGCCGGGTGAGATCCTTGAGCTTCTCCTCCGAGACGCCGATGTCGAAGCGATCGGCATAGTCGGACTTCAGCTTCAGGTTGGCGACGAGGGTGACGAGGTTGGCGTTGCCGCAGCGCTCGCCGATGCCGTTGAGCGTGCCCTGGATCTGCCGTGCGCCGCCTCTGACCGCGGCGAGCGAATTGGCGACCGCCTGTTCGGTGTCGTTATGGGCGTGGATGCCGAGATGGTCGCCGGGAACGGTGGCGGCGACCGTGCGCACGATCGCTTCGACTTCGTCCGGCAGCGTGCCGCCGTTGGTGTCGCACAGCACCACCCAGCGCGCGCCGGCCTTGAAGGCTGTCTCGGCGCAGGTGAGCGCATAGCCCGGATTGGCCTTGTAGCCGTCGAAGAAATGCTCGCAGTCGACGAGCACCTCGCGGCCACGGGCGTTCGCCGCCTCGACCGACTGACTGAGCCCCGCGAGGTTCTCTTCCAGCGTGGTCGATAGCGCCACTTCGACGTGATAGTCCCAGCTCTTGGCGACGTAGCAGATGGCGTCGGACTTGGCTTGCAGCAGTGCGGCGATGCCGGGATCGTTCGACACAGAGACACCCGGCCGCCGCGTCATGCCGAAGGCGGTGAACCGAGCCTTGGTCGTGCGCTTCTCGGTGAAGAATTCCGAATCGATCGGGTTGGCGCCGGGGTAGCCGCCTTCGACGTAATCGAAGCCGAAATCGTCGAGCAGCCCGGCGATCAGCTGCTTGTCGGCGAGCGAAAAGTCAATGCCGCTGGTCTGAGCGCCGTCGCGAAGCGTCGTGTCGTAGAGGTAGATGCGCTCTTTCGCCATGGCGGAACCCTACATGAGACCTTTGAACTTCAGGATCGCCGCAACGAGCGCGGCAATGAGGACGAGCTTTGCCGCCACCAGCAGCAGAATCGTCCGAAGCGGCGACATCAGCCGTTGTCCGGCTTTTTCGTCATCGTCGTGTTGCCGAGCCAGATGCCGCCGAGGTCCACCGTGCTGCGGCGTTGAGCCACATAGCCCAGCTTCTCGAACAGCGGCTTGGCCGTGTCGGACGCATCGACGCTCAACGTCTTGGCGCCGCGCCGAACCGCAAGCGTCTCGATCGCCTGGACGAGGGCCGTGCCGATGCCCTGGCCGGCCTGATCCGGCGCCACATACAGCATGTCGATCCCCGAATTGCCCTTCAACGAGACGAACCCCGCCGGTTCGCCGTCGAAAAACGCGATCAGCGTCAGCATCGGCTTCAGCCGCTCGCCGAACGCTTCCTCGTCTTCGGCTGCCGACGCCCATGCGGCAAGCTCTTCCTCGCCGTAGTCGTCCGCCCCGAGTTCCATCACCGAGGCAACGAACATATCGGCCAGCAGGGGCAGATCCTGCGGCAGGAGAGCGGGGCGAAACGTGATGGTCACAGCGCAACCTTCGTTCGAGGGGGCAAGCAGACCAAGGGCGGACGCCGGGTTCGCGGTCCGGCGACGCATGGCACCGACGTCATCCCTTCACCTCCCACGAGGTGGTCAAGCGGCCGGTCCTGGCGTCCTTGGCGTCCTTCAAGGTCACGCCCATCTCGGCGAGCACATCGCGCAGCCGATCGCTTTCGGCGAAATTCCTGGCGTTGCGAGCCTGCAGCCGGAGCGCCACCAGCCGTTCGACCTCGGCGGTATTGATGCCGGCGGCGGCCTTGCGCCGCGCCGCCCAGGCCTCGGCCGTCTCGCCCAAAAAGCCGAGAAACCTGAGCGAACCGACAAATTCGGCATGCGCCATATCGCCGCCGGCCTTCTGCGCGGCGTTCCTGAGGCCATGCAGCTCGGCGATGGCTTTCGGCGTGTTGAGGTCGTCGCTGAGCGCTTCGATGACGGCCTTGGCCGGACCCGATCCCTTGGCGTCGCTGGCGAACCAGTACCAGTCGTCGAGGGTGCGTCGGGCTTCTTCCAGCGACTTCACCGTGAAATCGATCGGCTGGCGGTAGTGCGATCTGAGCATGGCGAGGCGCAGCACTTCGCCCGGCCAGTCATTGAGGAGGTCGCGGATGGTGAAGAAGTTGCCGAGCGACTTCGACATCTTCTCGCCCTCGACCTGCAGGAAGCCGTTGTGCAGCCAATAGCGCGCCATCACGGCGGTTCCATGGGCGCAGCGCGACTGGGCGATCTCGTTCTCGTGGTGCGGGAACACCAGATCGATGCCGCCGCCGTGGATGTCGAAGGTCTCGCCCAGATGCTTCCAGCTCATGGCCGAGCATTCGAGGTGCCAGCCGGGCCGGCCATAGCCCCAGGGCGAATTCCAACCCGGCTCGGTCGCCGGATCCGACGGCTTCCATAAGACGAAGTCCATCGCGTCGCGCTTATAAGGGGCGACCTCGACGCGGGCGCCGGCGAGCATCTCGTCGAGCGAGCGGTTGGCGAGCTGGCCATAATCCGGCATCGAGCCGACGGCGAACAGCACGTGGCCTTCCGCCGCATAGGCATGGCCGCCGGCGATCAGCTTGTCGATCAGCGCGATCATCTCGGCGATGGTCTCGGTGGCGCGCGGTTCCACCGTCGGCGTCAACGTCCTGAGTTCGGTGATGTCGGCGGTGAACTGCGTATACGTCTTTTCGGTCAGCGCGCGGATCGCCTTCAACGGCTCGACGCCGGGGAAGTCGTTGACCGCCCGGTCGTTGATCTTGTCGTCGACGTCGGTGACGTTGCGGGCGTAGGTGACATGGGCCTCGCCGTAGACGTGGCGCAACAGCCGGTAGAGCACGTCGAAGACGATCACCGGCCGGGCGTTGCCGATATGGGCGAAGTCATAGACGGTCGGTCCGCAGACGTACATGCGAACGTTGTCGGCATCGATCGGCGAAAAGACATCCTTCTCGCGCGTCAACGTGTTGTAGAGGCGAATGGTCACGCTAAACTCCTCCGCGCCCGCTGGCCGGTGGTGTCTCATCGCGCTTCTTTTAGGGAAAAGGGCAGACGGGACCGGGCCAGCGAGGATGCTAGCCGCAAATAATCGACATGATCGCCGGGAGCGCCCGGAACGTCTTTTCTGCCGTCATGGGCGTAGGGCATGCCGGATTTCTGGCCAAGCGTCAAGTCGGATGACGGAATTCCGGATGGCTTCGGCGAGGTCGCGCCGCCGGACGCCGTTTTGCCGCAAAAATGCCGGGAATATGTCGGCCTGCTTCCAGGCGGGTACTCATTGTTTTGAGCAATTTCGTATAAGACAAATCGCGTAGCGGCTTGGCGCCGACGCGACGCCGAAGACGAGCGGAGACCGATCGATTGCATGGCTGAACGAACGGCATTGCGGATGACTGTCTACCTTCTGCTTGCGCTCGGCCTCGGGCCCGACCCTGGGGAAGCCTTGGCGCAGTCGAACGAATGCCTCTCGCTCGCCAACGAACGCGCCGCCATCGACCGGCGCAGCGTCGACAGCGATCCCTACCTGCAGGCGATCATACGGCAGCGCGCGGCGATCGCGCGCGCCGAAACGGACTATCAGCGCTATTGCACGGCGGGTCTGTTCCGGCAGCCGTCGTCACACTGCCCTGAACTCGTCGACAAGCTGCGCGAGATGCAGGCGAATATGGCGAAACTCGAGCGCTACCAGCGGGCGCCGTCGCGCGAAGAAGACCGGCGCAGGTCGATCGAGGCGCGGATGGCGCGGCTGAATTGCGCCGACCCGCCCGTCAACGCCGACCGGCCCGTCAACCAGGGGAATCCCATCACCGCCATCTTCGGCAGGCCGCAGCCGGGCGCCATCGTCGCCGCGCCGTCGCGCGCCCCGACCTCCTCGGTCAGGTTCGGACAGGCCACGTCGCCCGGCGTGCGCACCTTTACCCTCGACGGTCCGAACGGGCCCGTCCTCTACCGCGAAGAGCCCGGCGGGCGGCTGGTGATGCTTGGCCCGGCGACGGCCACCGATGCGCCGGTGACGGGAACGCCGACGTCCGACGATCCGATGGCGAGCGACGACCCGAACGCCCCGCCGCCGGAGGACGGCGGCACGTACAGCACGCTGTGCGTCAGAACCTGCGACGGCTATTATTTCCCGATTTCGTATTCGGCGACGCGCGGACGCTTTGCCCAGGATACCGACATCTGCCGGGCACGCTGTCCCGGCACGGAAACGCGGCTGTTCGTGCATCCGTCGAGCACCGACAGCGAGACGGCGGTGGCGGCCGACGACACGGCCGAGCCGTATTCGGAGCTGCCCAATGCCCTGCGCTATCGCAGCGAAGTAGTGCCCAACTGCGCATGCGGGCGCGCCGATCCGACGCTGTTGCCGCCGAGCGCCGCCTCGGTCGAGGACCGCAGCAGGAACGGCCTCGTCAAGGTCAGCGATCCACGCGCCGAACTGCCGATCCCGCTCGCCAAACCGGCCATCGACGAGGATCCGGAAACGCTCGCCGATCTGGCGATCGGTCTCGTGCCGCACGTCGTCGACCCGGCCAAAGTGTCGGCAAAGCCGACCGGGCCGCGCACCGTCAGAATAGTCGGGCCAAAGTTCTATGCCGACCGATAAGCGGCATGAGCCGCTTCAATTCCGGGCCATGATCGAGGCCGGTCAACGCCAGCCTGAGCGGCATGAACAGCGCCCTGCCCTTGCGGCCGGTCGCCGCCTTGATCGCATCGGTCCACGTGCCCCAAGTCGCCTCGCCCCAGGGCTCCCCAGGCAGCACGGCACGTGCCGCGGCCCAGAAGCCGGCGTCCGCCTCGGCTGCGATGCCAGCCTCGGGCGTCCAGTCGGTGGCCACGACCTTCCACCAGGCCGCCGCATCGTCGACTTTTGCCAGATTGTCCCTGACCGCCAGCCAGAACGGTTCGCCGCCGGAAATGCCGAGCCGGGTCAACCGCTCGTCGACCTGAGCATAGATCAGCCGATGCACCAGGCGCGCATTGAGCGCATCCAGTTCGTGCGGGTCGAACTTGGCGGTGGAGACCGAGACGCGGGCGAGATCGACGTGGGCGGCGAGCGACAGCATGTCGGGATAGGCGTGGATCTCTTCGGCCGAGCCGATCAGCACGGCGAGCGAAGCGACCGCCATCGGCTCGAACCCCGCCTCTTTGAGCGAGCGCACCGAGAGCGAGCCGAGCCGCTTCGACAGCGCTTCGCCGGTCGTGGTGGCGATCAGGTTGTGATGGCCGAACGTCGGCGTCCTGCTGGCCAGCACCTCGAAGATCTCGATCTGCACGCCGGTATTGGTGACATGGTCCTCGCCGCGGATGACGTGGGTGATGCCCAATTCGATGTCGTCGACGATCGAAGGCAGCGTATACAGATAGCTGCCGTCTTCGCGTACCAGAATCGGATCGGACAGCGACGAGGTGTCGACGCTCTGCGGTCCGCGCACCATGTCGTCCCAGGTCACCTGGCGACCATCGAGGCGGAAGCGCCAATGCGGCCGCCGGCCGTCGGCCTCGAGCCGGTCGCGCTCCTCTGCCGTCAGCTTCAGGCCGGCGCGGTCGTAGATCGGCGGCAGTCCACGCGCCAATTGCAGGCGGCGGCGACGCTCCAACTCCTCGGCCGTCTCATAACAGGGATACAGCCGCCCCTCCGCCTTCAACTTGGCGACGGCGGCATCATAGAGTCCGGTACGGCGCGACTGCCAGACGATCACATGCGGATCGATGCCGAGCCAGCCGAGATCCTCGGCGATCGCGGTGATGAACTCCTCCCGCGACCGCTCGCGATCGGTGTCGTCATAGCGCAGCACGAACTGGCCGCCGGCCCTGAGCACATACAGCCAGTTCAGCAAGGCGGTGCGGACGTTGCCGATGTGGATCATGCCGGTCGGAGACGGCGCGAAACGGACGACAGGAGAAGCGGTGGTCAAGGCGGCACTCGGTCATTCATGCGGTTTGGCGTCAGGCTTTAGCACGAATGGGGCCGAAATTGGCAAGCTTCGGCCGGCCTATCCCGGCCCGCAGCGCACCTCAGGCAAACACATCCACTGCGCCACCGAGCCCGGGCGGGAGGAGCGCCTGTTGCGGCGACGAAGCGCCGTCGGCGGGATCGGGTGAGCCGTCGTTGCCCGGCGCCGCATAGGCCGACCAGCTCGAGACGTCGCCCGAGGCAGCGACCGCTGACGCGCCGGGCGCCGACGGGTCCGTCAACGCCTTGATCCCGCTCGTCTCCTTCGCCGGATCGCTGGTCGATTTGGCCGGATCCTGGCCTTTCTGCGCCCGCTCGGTGTCGGTGCAGTTGAAACACACGTAGCCGTTCACGATCGAAACTGACATCAGCCGCTCCTCGTCCAATCGCGACACCCGCGGCCGCAGCGACCGCACTCGGGGTATCGAAGGTTCGTTCGCGCTGCTGACGATTCTGGTTACAGCCATGCGTAAATTACCGGGGGCCGGGGCACGAAAGTCTGCTATTGCGACGGGCCTCGCGCGCCGTTCGGCGCGCGGCGCCTCCGGAAGGATCGGGCCATGGAGCGACACGAGTTCACCGCGGCGCGCCGCACCATCGCGCTCTTTCTCATTGCCGGCGGCATCATGCTCGGCATCTCCGGCATTGACCTGATCCTGCCGTCGGTGCCCGATCTGCCGGCCGCGCTTGCCTCGACGCCGGCCGCGGCGCAGTTGGTCATCGCCTCCTATGTCGCCGGAACGGCCGTGGGGCTCCTGAGCTTCGGCGAATTGGGCTCGCGCATCGACCCGCGGCGCCTGCTCGTCGGCTCGCTCGCGCTGTTCAGCGCCGTCACCTTCCTCGCCGGCCGGTCCCAGTCGATGGACTGGCTGATCGCGATGCGC
Source organism: Ancalomicrobiaceae bacterium (assembly GCA_031291595.1). Classification (GTDB taxonomy): domain Bacteria; phylum Pseudomonadota; class Alphaproteobacteria; order Rhizobiales; family Ancalomicrobiaceae; genus CAIYYN01. Next base: position 9,706 of record JARLIU010000211.1, read on the forward strand.
TTCGTGCAGGGGATGACCAGCGCCGCTCCCGCGGTGTTCGCGCCGGCCTTCATCCGCGCCATGTACGAGGATCACCAGGCGATCCGCGCCATCGGCCTGCTCGGCTCGATCAATGCGCTGGCGCCGGCGCTGGCGCCGATCGTCGGCGCCTGGCTGGCGGCGCACTTCGGCTGGCGCTCGTCGTTCTGGCTGACCGGCATCGCCGCCGCCTGTCTGGCGTTCGGCCTGCTTTTCTCGCTCAGGATGTTGCCGCGCGTCGCGCCGGCACGGCGGAGCGGCGGCTACGGTCGGCTCGTCCTCGATGCCACTTTCATGCGCTACTGCCTCGGCCACGCGCTGACGCTCGGTGGTCTGGTCGCCGTCGTGTTCAGTGCTCCGGCCGTCATCGTCGGCAGCCTCGGCGGACGGATGGCCGACTTCATGGCCATGCAGGTCTGCGGCGTCGGCTCGTTCGTGATCGGCGCCAACTTCGCCAGCACGCTGGCGATCCGGTTCGGCGCGGAGCGAATGCTCTACACCGGCAGCTCCCTCACCGTCGGCGGACTCGCCGGCCTGTTGGTCTGGGCGCTGTTCGGCGCTGGCGACGCAATCTGGATCGTGCCGTTCTGGATCGTCGTCAACATCGGCTTCGGCTCTCGCGGCCCGACCGGCTACTTTTATGCAGTCAAGGCCGCCCGCGGCGACGACGCGCGCGGCTCGGCACTGGTGATGCTGATCTTCCTCGGCATGAGTTCGGCGGCGACCGCGGCGGTCGCCCCGGTCATCACCCTCGGCCTGGTACCGGTGGCGGCAACCGCCGCCGGCATCGCGGCGCTCGGGCTGGCGGTGATGCTGGCGCTGCCGGCGCTGAAGGAGGAATAGGCAGCGGTCGAAGCCCGGCCCGCCCCCCCTCCGGCGATCGTCGATCAATAGTCGATCACGTCTTCCTGCGGCCGCTTCAGCCGGGAGGCGGGATCGAACACTACTTTCACGCCTGGGTCGCGGAAGCCGTTAGTGATGGGATAGCGGCGATCGCGGCCGAAATTCTTGCGCGTGATCTTCACCCCTGGCGCGGCCTGGCGGCGCTTGTACTCCGCGACCCGCAACAGCCATTCCACCCGCTTCACCGTCTCGGCCGGGAAGCCCTTGGCGATGATGTCG
>JARLIU010000001.1 GCA_031291595.1 Ancalomicrobiaceae bacterium
CCGCTGTTGCGCCACCAGCGTCGGCTATTGGCCGCCACCGTGCGCGCAACTTCGGATTTTGCCCCCAAGGCGATCAATTCCCGGCACACCGTGGGTCCGTTGCGCCAGTGCTTGAGCTGGATAGCCCGTAAGCGGTGATGCAAGCCAAGCGACCGAACGGACTTCATCCGCTTGCGTCGCTTGCCTCCCGGATCGCTCCGGCTTCTGACGCATGGCCTTGCGCATCATCGGGGCAACTTCACTCTCTCTCGTTCGGTCCTTCGATGCAAAAATCCTGCATCTACTACGACCTCTGCTGACGTCTCGCTCCGGCTCGACACCGTCGCCCTTTCAGGCACAAGGCGAGATCTCCCCAGGTAAGAACGCACTCCTTCACTGCACGACCGCCGGATTTACGCCGCGTCCCCTTGATCACGAGAGCTTCGCGGTTCATTGCCCGCTCGCCCTGGTCGGCAGCGCCCTAGATCCAGTTCTTGTCCATCGGCCCGCAGCTTCGATCCACGCTTCCTCCCCACACGCGGTCGCCCTCATGCAGTTGCGCTTCACTTCGCTCGGTGTGATCAGCTCATGGGAGGACTTCTACCTCCAAGATCGCGCCCATGCTGGGCGCACAACGAAAAAGGCGAGCCGCACGCGGCCCGCCCTCCCCGATACTCTCCGATCCGGCGGGTCCCCGCCGCCCGCCTCACTTCGCCGGCGGCTTCAGGGCGTCCTCGTTGATCTCGATCTTGGCGTCCTTCTTCAGGCCCTTCAGCGTCTCGGCGAACTTCTCGCCGACGACGCTCTGACGCAACTGATCCTTGACCTGGTCGAACTCCGGCACCTTCTGCTTGCGCCGGTCTTCCAGCTTGATGACGTGGAAGCCGAACTGCGTCTCGACCGGCTCCTTGGTGTATTCGCCGATCTTCAGCTTCTGCGCCGCTTCCTCGAACGGAGCCACCATGTCGCCGGCGGTGAAATAGCCGAGATCGCCGCCCTGTTTGGCCGAACCCGGATCCTGCGACTTGTCGGTCGCCTCCTTGGCGAAGTCGGCACCGGCATCGAGTTCCTTGATCACCGCGATCGCCTCGTCCTTGGTCTTCACCAGCACGTGCCGGGCGCGCAGTTCTTCCGGCGGCGTGAAGTTGGCCGCTTCCTTGTCGTAGCGCGCCTTCAGCTCGTCGTCGGTGATGGTCGCTTCGATCTTGTCCTTGATGAACTGCGTGATCAGCAGCTGCTGGCGGATCTGATCGAGGCGGACGACGAATTCCGGCGCCTTGTCGAGCCCCTGGCGGGCCGCTTCGGCCGACAGGATGCGCATATCGATCAGCCGGTCCAGCGCGGCGCGCTTGCGCGCGCCTTCCGGCACCTGCGCCAACTGCTGGGTCAGGCTCGACATCAGCACCGCGAGATCCTGTTCGCCAACCGCCTGGCCATTGATCGTGGCGAGCGGCTTATCTTGCGCCTGGGCCGGCACCGGCGCGACCGCCGCGGCGATGATCATGGCTACTCCGGCCACGAAGCGGGACGACTTCAACATGCGATGTTTCCTTTTTGCCCGGATCCGTCGGGATCCGCAATAAACCGGTCCGAAGCTCAACTCTGGCCCTGCCAAACGGGCGACGGATGGCGCGTCTATCTCCGGAAGGTGCGGAGATTGCGGCGGCCCGCCGACGTTGACAACCCTCCGCCCCCCTCTTATCTCTGCCGCGGCTCTCCGTCACGCGGAAGATCCCCGGAAATTCGAGCGGGCACCATGCATCGGCCTCATTTGAAGCGGATGTCGGCCACCCGGCAAGACCGGAAGGAGTTCAGTTGACTTCCCTCGGGTCGAGGTGGTGACGCGACGGAATGCAGCTGAAGACGGGCGGTTTTGCGACCATTGGCCCAGCTTCTCGCTGTTTGCCCGACCATCACCATGTCGATCAATCGGTTATCTCAAGGAACGGCCTCATGCTCGGCCTCGGCAACATCGCCCGCAAGCTCTTCGGCACCGCCAACGATCGCCAGATCAAGGCCTATCGCCCGCGCGTCGAGGCGATCAACGCGCTGGAACCGGAATTTGCCAAGCTCAGCGACGACGAACTCCGCGCCAAGACGGCTGAGTTCCGGGGTCAGCTCGCCAACGGCGCCAAGCTCGACAGTCTGTTGGTCCCGGCCTTCGCGGTGGTGCGCGAGGCGGCCAAACGCGCCATCGGCCAACGCCATTTCGACGTCCAGCTGATCGGCGGCATGGTGCTGCACGAGGGCAAGATCTCGGAGATGAAGACCGGCGAAGGCAAGACGCTGGTCGCCACCTTGGCCGTCTACCTCAACGCGCTGGAGGAGAAGGGCGTCCACGTCGTTACCGTGAACGACTATCTGGCCAAGCGCGACGCCGAATGGATGGGCCAGATCTACAAGTTTCTGGGGCTCACGGTCGGCATCATCGTGCATGGGCTCGACGACGGCGAACGCAAGGTCAATTACGGCTGCGACGTCACCTACGCCACCAACAACGAGCTCGGCTTCGACTACTTGCGCGACAACATGAAGTATGATCGTGCCTCGATGGTGCAGCGCGGTCACAATTTCGCTATCGTCGACGAAGTTGACTCGATCCTCGTCGACGAGGCGCGCACGCCGCTGATCATTTCCGGTCCGCTCGAAGACCGCTCGGACATGTACAACACCATCGACCGTTTCATCCCGAACCTGACGGCGAAGGTCGATTTCGAGATCGACGAGAAGCAGCGCACCACCTCCTTCACCGAAGTCGGCATGGAGAAGATCGAGACGATCCTGCGCGATGCCGGGCTGCTGCACGGCGAGGGGCTCTACGACCTCGAGAACGTCACCATCGTTCACCACATCAATCAGGCGCTGAAGGCCCATTCGCTGTTCCAGCGCGACAAGGACTACATCGTCCGCAACAACGAAGTGGTGATCATCGACGAGTTCACCGGCCGCATGATGCCGGGCCGGCGCTATTCCGAAGGCCTGCATCAGGCGCTGGAGGCCAAGGAGCACGTGGCGATCCAGCCGGAGAACCAGACGCTCGCCTCGATCACCTTCCAGAACTACTTCCGCATGTACAAGAAGCTGGCCGGCATGACCGGCACGGCGCTGACCGAGGCCGACGAATTCCTCGACATCTACCGTCTCGAAGTGCTGGAGGTACCGACCAACCTCCCCGTCGCCCGCGTCGACGAGGACGACGAGGTCTACCGCACCAACGACGAGAAGTACCGCGCCATCATCCGCCTGATCGAAGACTGCAAAGAACGGGGTCAGCCGATCCTCGTCGGCACCACCTCGATCGAGAAGTCGGAACATCTCGCCGATCTGTTGAAGGCCAAGGGCTACCGCCAGCTCGATCCGGGCGACCCCAAGGCCTATGCCGGCCTCTACGACCCCGAAGCCGGCCGCATCGCGCAGAAGGTGTTCACGGTGTTGAATGCCCGCTACCACGAACAGGAAGCGGCCATCGTCGCCGAAGCCGGCTATCCCGGCGCCGTCACCATCGCCACCAACATGGCCGGCCGCGGCACCGACATCCAGCTCGGCGGCAATATCGACATGCGCATCCGCCACGAGCTGGGCGGCATCGACGATGCGGACGAGCGCGAGGCCGGCATCGCCCGCATCAAGGCCGAAGTCGCCGAAATGAAGGGCAAGGCGATCGAGGCCGGCGGCCTCTACGTGCTCGGCACCGAGCGCCACGAGAGCCGGCGCATCGACAACCAG
>JARLIU010000212.1 GCA_031291595.1 Ancalomicrobiaceae bacterium
CGGCCTCGCGCGGCTGGGCATACGGCTGGGCGGCCGGCTGGGGCCGCGGCTGGGCGACCGGCGCGGCCTGCTCGCGCGTCGCCGGCGGCGGCGGCTCGGTCATCATGTCTTGCCAATTGCCGGTCTGCGGCGTCGGCTCGGTCTTGGGGGCGCGATTGGCCGGCTTCGGAATGGCCCGCGTCACCGGCCCTTCGACCGGGCCAGCCGGCCAGGCCGGCGCCCCGGTTCCGGGCGCTGCTGGTCCGGAAGGGGCCAGTCCCGGCACGCCCAGCCCGGGCATCCCGATCCCATAGGGCTGCGGGGCGGGCGATGGCGCCAAGGGCGGCGGTGGCGGCGGCGCCTGTTGCACCTGCGCCGCAGGCTCGCCGAAGAACGACTCTGCCGGCCTGGCGGGCGCGGGCGTCGGCGTGATCGGCCCGATGGAGGGCGAATCCCACACGCCCGGATTGGTCGGCGATGTCGGCCGCGGATCTGGGCGCATTTGCGCATCGCGGAAATAGGGGTCGGCCGAGGGCGGGCGTCCCGGCTCCTGCCGCTGGATCTCCGGCGCTTCGACGTACCAGTCGAGCGGATCGGGCATCGGCCCGCGATCCTTCGGCACCATCACGTCCTTGCGTTCGACCGGCGGTGCGGCATCGACCGCATCCCACGGATTGGCCGGATGTCCGGCCGCGCTTGCCGGGCGCAACGCCGGTCCATCGAGGTCGGATCCGTCGACATCGACCGCGACGATATAGTTGCCGATGATGATGCGATCGCCGGTCTGCAGCCGGTGCGGTCCCTTCATTCGCCGGTCGCCACCGTTGATGAAGGTGCCGTTGGTCGACACGTCGTAGAGGATGTATTCGCCCTTCTCGTAGCGCACTTCACAATGCTTGCCGGAGATGTAGCGGGTCGGGTCGGGCAGCGTCCAGTCGAGGTGATTGTCGCGGCCGATATCGATGCCGCGCCGACCTGTCACGCGAATCTCGATCGGACCGCCGTCTGGCAGGGTCGTCTCATTCTCGATCCTGAGATGAAGCGCCATTATTCCGAAACCTCCGAGTGGCCGGCAGGCAAGGCTTTTGTCCGACTGCTGACCGCGCCTTCGTCAGGCGAGCCGCCCATCCATTCCGCGCCGAGCGCCGCGCCTCAACCATTTCCGACGAAACCAGCCGATCGACACGGGAAAGGCTTGCGATTCACCCCTTCGAGCACGCCGTCACGCTTCCGGCCACCATGATCCGAACGGAACACACTGTTTGGCGTGGTGACAAGCCCCATTCGCGCCTATTTGCCCAATCCTCGGACAGGATAGGACACGCGCTCCCCCCAAAGCCGGCCCCCGCGGAAGCGGCGACGTCATGGCCCGCGGGGAGAATGAACTATCGTCCGGATGTTAGTGTCAATTCACCTTGAATGCGAGCGGTTCACCGGCGGCAAATCGCGCACCCGCTTCCGCTGCCTGGACCATCAGGTCGCGCTGCAGCTTGGCCGGCTTGGCGATCAGCGATTTCAACAGGGCCTGGCGCGCAAACGACGCGGTCATGTGCGGTTCGGCCGGCCCGCCCTGATCGTCGAGCGTGATCGAGCCGCCCGACCAGGCCGCCGCCCGCGCGCAGAAATTCCCGGAGCGGATGGTGGGGGAGTCTTTGAGCAACCGCAGCGCCGCCTTGCGCCGCGCCTCGCTCGGCTCGCGCACCCACGCCTCGGCGGCGTTCAGTCCGTCGTCGTCGCGCGGGTCGATGTCGTTGCCCTCGAAATGGCGGATCGCCTGCGCCGCCCACCACACGCATTCGCGCCGGGGAAGGACGTAGGCGAGAAACGACATCGCCGCGAGCGGCTGCCGTTCGGCGAGCAGCCGTTTGAGAAAGTCGAGCGGCAGCTCGTCGGTCGGCGGCACGCCGATATCGGCGGCAGCCGTGCGGAAACTGTCGTAGACGTCGCGAACACTGGCAAAGCGGATCCGGTCCATTTCGTTCCTCCTCCCCGCTTCACGCCGGCAATAGCATCGGGATCAAGCCGTCGACGGTCATGCCACCCTCGACATTGAGCATGCCGACGATATTGACGACGCCGATCAATTCGATGGTCGCGCCGGTGATCGAGACGCCGGCCGGACTGAGTTCGATGATGCCGCCGCCGCCGGTGATCGTCACCGACATGCCGGCAGTCAACTCGATCGCCATGCCAGCGGTGACTTCCTGACTCTCGGCGACCTCGACCGAATCGCTCATACCGATCATCGCCGAGCGCGACATGCCGATCTGGCTCGACTGGTTCATGGTGATTTCGACCGTCTGGCTGCCGGCGCCGATCGTCAGGTTCTGGTCACCCAAGTCGATCTTGATGTTGTTGTCGCCCATCTTGATCTCGAGATTGTCGTCGCCCTTCTCGATTTCGACTTTGCGCGACGGTTCGCCCTTCGGCGTCTCAAAGGTTTCGCCGATCTTCCAGGTCTCGGCGTGCTTGACCACCACGTTGTGGTCCTTTTCCGCATGCATGCGGATCTCTTCCGACAACTTGGTGTCGTCGTAGATGAACTCGTTGTAGCCGCCGCCGCCCTTGGTCGAATTGGTCTTCCAGCCGCCGATGTTCTTCTGGTCAGGAAGCGGATAGGGCACGCCGTTGTCGCCGTTGTAGACGGTGCCAACCACCAGTGGCCGGTCGGGATCGCCCTCGAGGAATTCGACCACCACCTCCTGGCCGTGGCGCGGGTGAAACACCGAGCCCCAGCTCTTGCCCGAATACATCTCGGCGACGCGGATCCAGCATGACTGCTTCTTGTCGCGGTCCCAGTAGAACTGCACCTTGATCCGCCCGTATTCGTCGACGGTGATCTCCTCGCCCGACTCGCCGACCACCAACGCGGTCTGGATGCCGTGGATGAGCGGCTTCGGCGTGATCAACGGCGCACGGTAGGGCTTCGACGTCGGCATCAACACATAGGAGCCGTTGTAGTCGTCACGCGCGCCGGATGTGCCGCCGGACAAGTAGTGCTGCGTGCCGACCGCATGCGTTGAGCGGATGATCAAGTATTCGGCGTTTTCGGAATCCTTCGGATGCTTGGACAGCTTCATCTTGCCACCGGGATAGCAACTCGGCGCGGAGCCAGACGCCACGCGGCGGTGATCGAGCGCCTGCTCGGCCTCGAGCCGCACCTTGGCGAATTTCTCACCCTGGCCTGGATCGATGTAGCGGCCGGGGTAATCGTACACTTCCGCCTTCGAGTGGCTGTAGGTCTCGGAAGCCTGCGAATCCGCCAGAAGCCGGACGCCCGGCTTCTTGAAGTCGTAGTCGTTGACGCTGAACAGGCCGGAGCGGAAGCGGCGCTCGCTGGTCCAGTGCTGAATGTGGTCGACGTCGCGCGCAAAGGCGCCGGTCAGCGGGATGAATGGCAGGGTGCCGCCGCCGGCATCGATCAGGTCGTGCGCCGAAGCCGAATCCGCCAGCACCAGAATGTGCTTGGATTTATCGTGCTTGAAATAATAGTAGATCCCGTGTTCTTCCATCAGTCGCGACACGAAAGCGAAGTCCGTCTCGCGATATTGCACGCAGAATTCCATCTCCGGATAGCTGCCCGACAGTTTCAGCTCGTAATCGGTAAAGCCGGTCTTGTCGAACACTTCCTTGATGATGTCCGGCGCGGTCTTCTCCTGGAAGAACCGGCAGTTCGACCGGTGCGACAGGATCCACAGCCAGGGTCTGAGCACCAGACGATAGGTGTAGAGCGAATCTTGCAGGCCGGTCCACTCGGCCTCAACGAGGATACCGTTGAAGTAGCGCTTGCTGCCGTCAATGCCACTGACGGTCACATGGCAGTTGTTGCCGATGGCGGGATCGAAATCGATGCCCTCATCCTCGCTGAGCGCTTCGACGGAATACTCGAATAGCTCGCTCATCGCCTCATGCGCGTTGAACCGCTGCAACAGCAGCTTGTCATGGCCAAGCGGCGTTTGCAGCTGCGCCAGACGACCTTTCTGCGAAAAAGTGCCCATCTCGAAACCCCGATCAATATGCGGTTTTCCAATCGCCAGGCTCACCCGGTCCCACCAACATGCAAAAAGCGACGGGGCATGCCGCGGGATCCGGACGATGGCAGTTTTTCATCTCGGCCGGCGAATTAGAAGCGCCGTCTCACCGCCGAAACAGGATTCCTCGGATCGCCGGCGACGCGACGACGACCGGACAGTGCCCACGCCATCGGCCGTTCGCCGCAATCTCGCCCCACTCGCCTGAACGACGCGTGAAGGCACCGGCAGGTATTCTGCAAGGTGTCCACCCATCCGGTCCTCTGCCTGCTACTCGGCCCGGCAACGCCGTCGCGCGTCGCGGCATGTCGCCAAATCGCTCATCCCCAACCAAAGCGCGGGCCCAACCAAAGCGCGGGAAAGACTTGCGGTCAACAGAATTGGCAGCCACCGGTTGTCTACACAGGCCGCATGCGGCAAACGCCCCGCCGATCCGCGCCGGCAGCGTCCCGGCCCTTGCCAGTCCGGTTCGAAGCGGCGAATATCATGGCTGAACCGACACGCCCGATCGGGTTGCCGGGGCGGCCGGGAGGCGAGTGGGAGGACGACGGTTTCCGGCGCCGGTCTGGCGGTTCCGACCGATCGGACCGGTTCGCACGGACACGGTATTTTCACATGTTGGCGGCCCCCGCATCGAATGACGCGGGCAACGATTTTCGGCCGCCGGATCTTTGGATTTGAGGGTGTACCGATGGCGGGTGTGGATCTCGACGCCTTTCTGACCCCGGTCAAGCAGGATCAGCCCTGCGGCCCGGATCTCGATCTCGAAGGCGACCTGCAGTTCATGAACTACATGGCCCGCGCCGAAGGGCTGTTGCCGGAGACTTTCTTCTCGTTCGATCGCAACTCCATCGAATATGCCAAGGAATTCGATCAGATCGGCGAGTTGTGCGAGCTGACGCGCGATCTGCGCCTCATCGTGCTCTACGCCAAACTGTCGATCCTCAACCGCGACACCTCCAGCTTCGCCAAGGCGATGACGACGGCCGCCGCCGCACTTGCCGTCTGGTGGGACGACATTCACCCGCGCGGCGAGGACGGCGACTTCATGATGCGCGTCGCCACGCTGCAGTCGCTCGACGACACGCCGCACGTGATCCTGCCGCTGCAGTCGTCGCCGCTGATCGATAACCGCCGTTACGGTGCCGTCACCTTCCGCTCCTGGCAGATCAGCAACGGCAGCTTGCAGCCGCGCGACAGCGAACAGACGCCCGATCCTTCGACGATCGAGCGCGCGCTGTTGGAATCCGATATCGAGGGCATCATTGCCCGGCGCGACGAACTCTTGTCGATCTCCCAGTCGTGCCAGGCAATTGCCAAGGTTTCCGCCGACAAGGGCGGTTACGACAACCAGATCACGCTCGACAAGCTGCAGAGCGTCTCCACCGACATCGCCGCCATGCTCGACCACCACGTGGCGACACGCGACCCGTCGCGCGCGCTCGGCCCGCTTGGCGCCAGCGCAGAGGCGGAGGCCGAGAGCGCCGGGGACGCCGGTGCCGCCGTCGTCCCGAGCGGTCCCGCCTCGACGATCCCGGCAGCCATCGCCAGCCGCAGGGACGCCACCCGGGCGCTCGCCGCCGCCGCCGAGTATTTTGCCGCCTACGAGCCCTCCAGCCCGGCGCTGATGCTGGTGCGCTATGCCGAAAAGCTGATGGGCAAGTCATTCTTCGAGGTGGTGCGCGCCCTGGTGCCCGATTTCGCCAGCCGGGCCGCCATTTCGTTCGGCCAGAATTCGGTGCGCCTGTCGGTCGGCCAGGTCGCCGACAACATCGGCTATTCGAGCGACTACAGCTCCAACGACGGCGCTTCCGGCGAGGAAGGCGACGAAAATCCGACGCCGATCGTCATCCACTCGCGCCGCGACGCGATGAAAGTGCTCGATCTGGTGGTGACCTACTTCCGCACCACCGAACCAGCAAGCCCGATCCCGCTGATCGTTTCGCGCGCCCGCGAAGTCGGTGAACGCGACTTTCTGAACTTGCTGAAAGACTTGTTCAATGAACAGACGCTCAAGTCCATCCGCGGCGAGGATTCCTATTGACGTTGGAGCGGTGTATGATATCCGGTTGAGAGAGACACATTTTGAAAAAGTCTGGCCGGATCGGCCTATAGTCTGCTCAAGCTTTGCTGGTTCTGCCCTGCGCCGACGCGTGCAGGGCCTGTATAGTCGAAATCGCGGAGATTGCCGCTCGAGCAAAAATCTGAGCAAATTCAATGCATACCTTCATTGAGTTATGACATCTCACAATGTGGGGAGAGCTTCATGGCATCGGACAGCGGACAGAAATTCATCTCGAGAAACCGTAAGCCACGCGTGCACATCACCTACGAAGATCCCTACGACGCCAACAAGCTCGTCGAGATCCCCTTCGTGATGGGCGTCATGGCGGACCTGTCCGGCAATGCCTCGGAAGTGGCCAAGCCGGAATTCGCCGAACGCAAGTTTCTCGACGTCGACATGGACAATTTCGAGGGCCGCATGGCGGCGATCCAGCCCGCCGTGGCGTTCCGCGTCGACAACAAGCTGGGCGAGAGCGAGGGCGAAAAGCTCCCGGTCAAGCTGACGTTCAACAAGATGGACGACTTCTCGCCCGCCTCGGTGGCGCGGCAGGTTCCCTCGCTGGCCAAGCTGCTGGAGGCGCGCACCCAGCTGTCCAACCTCTTGCGCTATATGGACGGCAAGGTCTCGGCCGAGGACGCGCTGAAGAAGCTTCTGGCGGATCCGCAACTGATGGAGGCGCTCAAGGATCGCGCCACCATCGAGGCGAGCAACAAGGATAGCGAGGGCAAAGAATGAGCGACACGCTACGCCAAACGGGGGCCCCTGAGGGCCTTGAGAAGACCGCTGACGAGTTTGCCGATCTCTTGAAGTCGAGCTTCAAGCCCCGCACCGATCGCGCGGCGACCGAGGTCGAGAATGCGGTGACGACGCTGGTGAAGGAGGCGCTCTCCGACTCCACCATCATCCAGGAGGACGTCCTCGACACCATCGAGGCGATCATCGCCAAGATCGATCAGAAGTTGACCGCGCAGGTCAACGAGATCATCCACGCTCCCGAATTCCAGCAGATCGAGAGTGCATGGCGCGGCCTGCACTATCTCGTCTACAATTCGGAGACGGATGCCAACCTGAAGATCCGCATCTTCAACACGTCGAAGAGCGAGCTCTACCGCAATCTGCGCGTCTATCCCGGCGCCAAATGGGACCAGAGCCCCCTGTTTAAGCGGATCTACGAGTCCGAATTCGGCCAGCTCGGCGGCGAGCCCTACGGCGCGCTCATCGGCGACTTCTACTTCAGCCATCAGCCGACCGACATCCAGCTGCTGCGCGACCTGTCCAAGGTCGCTTCCGCGGCGCATGCGCCGCTCTTCGCTGCCGCCGACCCGAACCTCTTGGGCATGGACTCGTGGAACGAGCTGATGAATCCGCGTGATCTGTCGAAGATCACCGATACGCCCGACTATGCCGCCTGGAAGACGCTGCGCGATTCCGTCGATTCGCGTTACGTCGGCCTGTGCATGCCGCGCGTGCTCGCCCGCGTGCCGTACGGCGCCAAGTCGGAGCCGGTGGAGGAATTCGCCTTCGAGGAGGAGACGGACGCTCACTCGGGCAAGAAATACGCCTGGATGAACGCCGCCTATGCCATGGGCGTCAACATCAACCGGGCCTTCAAGGAATTCGGCTGGTGCACGCGTATCCGCGGCGTTGAATCGGGCGGTGAGGTGGTCAATCTGCCCACCCACACCTTCCCGACCGATGACGGCGGCGTCGACCAGAAGTGCCCGACGGAAATCGCCATCTCCGACCGGCGCGAGGCGGAACTGGCCAAGACCGGCCTCATTCCGCTGATCCACCGCAAGAATACCGACAAGGCGGCGTTCATCGGCGCTCAGGCGGTCTACCGGCCGAAGAAGTACGACACCAAGGAGGCGACGGCTGCCGACGAACTCTCGGCCCGCCTGCCCTACATGTTCGCCGTGTCACGCTTCGCCCACTACCTGAAGTGCATGGTGCGCGACAAGATCGGCTCGATGAAGGAGCGCGCCGAACTCGAGAAGTGGCTGCAGAGCTGGATCAACCTTTACGTCGACCAGAACCCGGCCATGTCGAGCGAAGTGCAGAAGGCCCGGCAGCCGCTTGCCGCCGCCGAGGTGAAGGTAGTGGAAAACGAGGAGAATCCCGGCTACTATAGCGCGCGGTTCTACCTTCGCCCCCACTTCCAGTTGGAAGGCGTGGACATCGGCATGAGTCTGGTGTCGCGTCTGCCCGGCGCCAAGAGCTGACGAGAGGCGGTTTCGGCGCCCATCCGGCCATTTGGTCGGCGGATGGGCCGCCGGCGCCGGACGATGGCCAAGCGTCGCAGCCGATCTTGCGCGCTCCTGACCAGTGCCGGCAGGTCCCGGAGCCGGCGCTGCACGGTCCGGGGATGCCAGCCCCGGACTGAGGCGTTGGAATGAGAGCGGTGGACTGATGCCCCGGGTTCGGTGGCCTCCGGATCGGCCGGGCGAGCAGGGGGTACGGACGACCGGCGTATCGCCGGGACCGGCCGGGGAGGTCTCGCGGACCGCCGAAAGCCGGGACGATCGACTGGGGTTGGTGACGAAAATGGGTCGGCTTTTGGGCGGGAGTCACGATCTGAACCAACTCTGCGCACATTGTTCAGAGTCCGTACAGCCTGGGGCGGGTAAGGTGTTAAACATAGAGCGAGAGACGAAATCAGTCGACCGCTCGTCGGAATGGCAATCATTCGCTGCTTTTCAGCTGGAATTTTAAGTCGAGCGGCGAATTTGCTTGAGCGCAACCAGTGCAAGCTCATTGCTGTCTTTGGAGGGTGAAATGGCTCAATCAGACGCATTTATCAAGATTGGTGATCTCAAGGGTGAATCTCAGGACTCCAAGCACAAGGACTGGATCGACGTCCTCAGCTGGAACTGGGGCATGGCCAACGCCGGCAGCGGTCAGCGCGGCGGTGGTGCCGGTACCGGCAAGGGCGACGTGCAGGACTTCCACTTCACCAAGACGGTGGACACGTCGAGCACCTACCTGTCCCAGCGCCTGATGCGCGGCGACCACTTCCCGACCGCGACCTTCGAACTGCGCAAGGCCGGCGGCGAGTCGACCCCGCTCACCTACTACAAGGTCGAATTCGAGACGATCTTCGTCTCCGGCATGTCGTTCGGCGGCTCCGGCGAGGGCGGCGCCTTCACCGAGTCGATCACCTTCAACTTCAAGAAGTTCAAGGCGACCTACACCATGCAGACCGCGCAGGGCTCGGCCGGCACCACCTCGACGCTCGGCTGGGACGTCGCTCAGCACATGGAAGTCTGATCCGCCGCCGGTCCGCAAGTGCATGTCGCGCAGAAGTCGTTATCGATTTTGCCGCGCTGGCATGCCCAACCACACGGACGGGGCCGTGCGCCGACTAATTTCCGGCGCGCGCCGCTCTGGCGGCCCAAGGTGACGACTTGCCGATCCGGCGTTCGCCCGAACGCCGGATCGTTCCGTGTTTGACACCAGCTGCGGCTTTTGGCCGCAGGCGCGACGGATCCCGCGGAGTGAGCCATGGCCAAGATTCCTTTAGCGATACGCACCCGCGGCTCGCTGATCAGCGCTTTCCGCGCGGCAGCCGCCAAGAAGGATTCCAAGAAGGCGCTGTCGCTGCGTGACGAATCCGGCGAGCGCCTGCTGTCCGGCCGGCGCGCCTCTGCTCGGGCCCTGATCTCCGAGCGCGAGATGCAGGAGCAGATCCAGATCGATCTGACCCAGCTCCTCAACACCATCAACCTCGCCTCGACCCAGGATCTGGAGGGCTACGACGAGGTGCCGCGCTCGATCATCAACTACGGCATCCCCGACATCGTGCACCGCACCATCGACGAAGCCACCGTCGACGAGGTGGTGGGCGAACTGGAAGTGGCGCTGAAGCGGTTCGAGCCGCGGATCATCAGCCGTTCCATCGACGTGCGCCGCGACATGAGCATCGACAAGACCGAACTGAAGATCCGCTTTCTCGTCGGCGCCGAAATCTCGATGGAGCCGGAGAACCTGCCGGTCGAATTCGTCGCCGACGTCGACGTGGAGAACTCCAAATTCGTCATCAATCGCATCTAAGGCGTTCGGCGTCGGGCAACACCGGCGCTATCATCGGCCATCCTTGAAGTCATTTGGGATCTCGTTGCACCATGGATCGTGAATTCCTCGACCTCTATGACGCCGAACTGAAGCTGCTGCGCGAGCAGGCCAAGGAATTCGCCGAGGAATATCCGGGTATCGCCGACCGGCTCGGCGGCCTCATCGAGGATCGCATCGACCCGATGATCCAGGGCGTCCTGGAAGGCGCCGCCTTCCTCGCCGCCCGCGTGCAGTTGAAGCTCCGGCACGAATTCCCGGAATTCACCGCCAATCTGCTGGAGCAGCTGATCCCGAATTTCTTGAGCCCGACGCCGTCGGCGCTGATCGTCCAGGCAATCGCCCCGTTCGGCGAACCGGCGCTGAAGGAGGGCCGCAAGATCCCGCGCGGCTCCTATCTCGACGCCACCTACATCGAGCGCGACCGCCGCATCGCCTGCCGCTATCGGCTGACCGGCGACATCACGCTATGGCCGTTCGAGATCCGCTCCGCCGGCTACCACGGCGCCACGGCGCAATTGCAGGCCCTCGGTATCCAGGCCGACGAGCGCGTGCGCGCCGGCTTGCGCATTGCCATGACCACCCGCATGGCGACGCGCCCCGACGCCGAAGTGGCCGATGCAGATGCCAAGCCCGAGCACTTCGCCGCCAACGTCCGCGCCGACGAACTGACCTTCTTCCTGACCGGCCAGGAGAGCGACGCCATCGCGCTGTACGAACAGATCTTCGCCCATCGCGCCAAGATCTACGTGCGCTATCTCGACAGTTTCGGTGATCCCGTGTTCTTCGAGATGCCGGTCGACGCGATCACGCAGATCGGCTTCGAGGAGGCCGACACGCTGGTGCCGACCGACGCGCGCATCTTCCACGGCTTCGCGCTGTTGAAGGACTATTTCCACTTCGCGCGGAAATACCTTGGGTTCCGTATCTCCGGCCTGTCGAAGGCGCTGCCGAGGATCAAGGCCAAGGCCTTCGAGCTCGTCATCGGCTTTTCGGAAAGCAATCCGCGCCTGCAGGCGATCATCACCGCCGAACATGTGGCGCTGTATGCGGCGCCGGCAATCAACCTGTTCGAGAAGACCGCCGACCGCATTCCGGTGAAATCGCAGCAATACGAGTACCACGTCGTTGCCGATCGCAGCCGGCCGCTCGACTTCGAGCCGCACCGCGTCATCGACGTCTTCGCCCATTTCCCCGGCCGCTCCGAGAAAGTGCCGGTGCTGCCGCTCTACTCCGCCCCGCGCAATCCGAACGAGGCCGCGGCCAAGCACTTCTACACTATCCGCCGGCTGCCGCGCCGCCGCACCTCGATGGAGCGCCGCTTCGGCGCCGCCTCGGATTATACCGGCACCGAGATGTTCATGAGCCTGATCGAGCCGGCCGGGATCGGCGACGAGCAGCAGATCGCCGAACTGAGCGTCAAGGCGCTGTGCTCCAACCGCCACCTGACCGACGCGCTGCCGGTCGGCGAATCCGGCGCCGACTTTCGCCTGCTCGACGATGCCAAGCTCGATTTCCGCTGCATCGCTGGGCCGACACGGCCGAAGGAGCCCGTCGCCAGCCACTTGCGAACTCGCGGCGAGACCGCCTCGACCGGCTCCGTCACCTGGCGGCTGATCAACATGCTGGCGCTCAATCATCTGGGGCTGATCTCGCGCGGCGCCGGGCGCAATGCCCAATCCTTGCGCGAGATGCTGTCGCTGTTCGCCGACTTGCGCGACGCCGCGATCGAGCGCCGCATCGACGGTATCCGCACGCTCGATTCCAAGCCCGTGGTCCGGCGTGTGCGCCGTTCGACCGGCATGGGCGCCGCCCGTGGGCTGGAAATCACGGTTCTGGTCGACGAGAAGGCCTTCGAGGGCTCCGGCGCCTTCCTGCTCGGCGCCGTCCTTGACCGGCTGTTCGCCGAATACGTCGCCTTGAACAATTTCACCCAGACGGTCATCCGCTCGGTCGAGCGCGGCGAGATCATGCGCTGGCCGGTCAGGCTCGGGCATCGGAGGCCGCTATGACCTGGGCCGACGACATCCAGCGCGAGCCTTGGGTGTTCGATTTCTACGCCGCGCTGCGCCGGCTCGAACGTGCGCTCGCCGACAAGCCGCGCATCGGCCAGAATCTGACGATCCGCGACGAGGTGGTGCGCCTCGGCCAGAACCCGTTCATGCAGTTCCCCGCCTCGACGCTCGAAGAGGCGACGCGCGACGAGGCGGGCCATTTTCGCATCCTGGTGAAGTTCTTGGGACTGCTGGGACCGCAGGGCGCGCTGCCGTTGTCGACCACGTCCGAGGCGTTCGAATGGTTCCAGGCGCGCGACGACGCCTTCCCGCGCTTCCTCGACATTTTCAACAATCGCTTCCTGCAGCTGTTCTATCGCGCCTGGGCCGATTCACGCCCGATCGCCCAGCACGAGCGGCCGCGCGAGGACCGGTTCGGCGCCTATGTCGGCTCGATGATCGGGCTCGGCACGCCGACCTACCTCGATCTCGACACCATCCCCGATCCGCAGAAGCTGGCCTTTGCCGGATTGATGGCGCCGGCGGCGAAATCGGCGGTGCGGCTGGAGACGCTGATCTTCGGCGCCATCGGGCTACATGCAGAAGTCGAGGAATTCGTCGGCTCGCGCCTGCCCGTGGCCCCGGAGGACCAGAGCCGTGTCGGCCTCGTCAACGCCGGGCTCGGCACCGACCTGATGGTGGGCTCGAGCGTCTACAGCGTCTCCGACAAGATCACCGTGTCGATCCGCGTCGCCGATCTCGACGAATACGCCCGCGTGCTGCCCGGCGGCGATCTGGCCGAGCCGCTGGTCGACCTGGTGTTCTTCTACGTCGGCGACGTGGTGGAATGGGACGTCGAGCTGGTCATCCCGGCCAACAAGGTGAAGCCGATGGTGATCGGCAAGTTCGGCGCCGTCGGGCTGACCACCTGGCTCAACCCGAAGGTCGATCCGGCCGACCCCGGCGAGCGCCGCGACGCCCGCTTCAATTTGAACGAACGCATGCGCGCGGCCCGCGCCAAGCGGGCGAGTTGACGGCGCGCCGATCGCGGCGAAGGAGCGGCGGCAACGTGGCAGTCATCCGGCGTTCAGCCGGCAACGACTAGGATTCCGGCACTTCGAAGCCGCCGGCCGGCAGGCTTCGCAGAGCCAACGCGAAAGGGTGGACGAGTGAGCGACAAAGCGACCGAAGCCGTCGAAGCCACCCCCGAGGAGGCCGTTGCCTATGCCGTGGCAGCGCTCAGGGCGGGCAAGCTCGCCGTGGCCGAGAACGTCTTCGCCCAGGTGCTCGCCGCCTTCCCGGACCATCCGGACGCCTTGCATTTTTCCGGCCTGATGCGGGCGCAGCAGGGCAAGTCCGACGAGGCGATCGCGCTGGTGCGCCGCTCGCTCGACGTCGCGCCGCACAATCCCAGCGCCTGGAACAATCTCGCCAATCTGCTCGTCTCGGCCAATGATTTCGACCGCGCCCGCGACGCCTACCTCAAGTGCCTGGATCTGGCGCCGGACTTCCCCGACGCGCTCGCCAACGTCGGGCTGATGCTGCGCGAATTGGGCGACGTCGATACGGCGGAAGCGCTCTATCGCCGCGCCCTCGACATCCGCCCCGATTTCGCCGAGGCACTCAACAATCTCGCCACCATCCTCGTCGCCCGCGGCGAAGCGGCGGCGGCCGTCGACTTGTTGAAGCGCGCCATCGAGCTGGAGCCGCGCTTCGGCGACGCCTACACCAATCTCGGCACCGCCTACCGGTCGCTCGGGGCTCGCGAGGCCGCCGCCGAATGCGGCTGGAAAGCGCTCGCGCTACGCCACGGCGACAAGGTGGCGCGCAAATTCCTCATCTATGCGCTGATCGAGACCGGCGAACGCGACAAGGCCATCGAAGTGGCGCGCGACTGGCTGGCGCTTTCCCCCGATGATCCGGACGCGCGCCACCACCATGCCGCGGTTACCGGCGAAAACGTGCCGGATCGCTGCGCCGATGCCTATGTCGAAACCGTCTTCGACAAATTCGCCGCGTCCTTCGATGCGGCGCTGAGCCATCTCGGCTATCGCGCCCCCGAGTTCTGCGCCGACGCGTTGAAAGCCCGCATCGGCGAACCGGCCGGCCGGCTCGACATCCTCGACGCCGGCTGCGGCACCGGCTTGGCGGCGCCGTTTCTGAAGCCTTTCGCCAGGCACCTGGCCGGCATCGACCTGTCCCGCGGCATGCTCGCCAAGGCGGAGGCGCGCGGCCTCTACGATGCTCTGGCCAAGGCCGAGATCACCGCCGCGATGCTCACCTCGCCCAAGGCCTACGACGTCGTGCTGTCGGCCGACACCTTGTGCTATTTTGGCGATCTCAATGCAGTCATGGCGGCGGCGGCACATGCCTTGAGGCCCGGCGGCGTGCTGGTCGTTTCCGTCGAGGCGCTCGATGCCGACGATGGCCGCCCGTTCCGCCTGCACGAGGGCAGCGGTCGCTACGCGCATACCAAAGCCCACGTCGAGGCCGCCGCGACCGCAGCCGGCCTCGCGGACATCGGCTGTGTCGCCGTCGATCTGCGCATGGAAGGCGGCAGGCCGGTTGCCGGCTTAGTAGTCACTGCAAGGATTGATTGACCCATGGCTGCGCTTCGTCTCGTTTCCCGTTCCCGCCCGCTCGGCCGCCTCGCCGGTGCCGCGGCGCTGTGCCTTGCCGCACTCCAAGCCGGTCCCGCCGCAGCCAACGATTCCACCGCACAGCTTGGCGCCGGCGGTCTCGTCCTGGTGATGAATCCCGGCGTGTCGATGCAGTCGGAGGACCTGCGCCTCTCCATCAACTCCGTCGATATCGACTACGTGTTCCAGAACGACACCGACACCGACATCACCACACTGGTCGCATTTCCGCTGCCGAAGCTGTCCGGCAACGACGAAGACTTCACCGTGCAGCTGCCGAAGGAGAACGATCCCATCGACTTCATCGGCTTTTCGATCGAGGTCGACGGCAAGAAGGTCAGCCCGCAGGTCGAGCAGCGCGCCTCGATCGTCGGCATCGACATCACCGACCGGCTGAAGGCCGACAACATTCCGGTCAACCCGTTCAGCCACACCGGTGCCCGCGAGCAGCTCGCCAAGCTGCCGGCCGACAAGCGCGCGTTTTACGAGAGCCACGGCCTCGCCTTCTGGTCGGAAGGCCAGCCCGGCGGCGTGTCCTGGGACGTGTCGACCACCTTCTACTGGATGCAGACCTTCCCGGCGAAAAAGCAGGTCAAGGTGCATCACAGCTATCACCCGATCATCGGCGCGTCGTTCCTGACCGACTCGAGCTTCACCGAAGCCAGCCAACTGGGCCGGCTGACCAAGACCTATTGTGCCGATGCCACCACCATCAACGGCATGAAGAAGGCGCTTGCCACCGTGAAGCAGAAATCGCCGAACAACGCCATCCTGACGGAACAGCGCCTCGACTACGTGCTGTCGACCGGCGCCAATTGGGGCGGGGCCATCGGTACGTTCAAGCTGACCATCGACAAGCCTGCCGCTGACACCATCATGACGCTGTGCTTCCCCGGCAAGCTGACGAAATTGTCGCCGACCCGCTTCACCTATACCGCGACCGACTTCGTGCCCGATCAGGATCTGTCGATCCTGTTTGCCGCGTCGGGCAATCAGCAGTGACGTTGGGCAGTCGAGACTGCCTCGCCCGCAACGACGCCGGGCGGATCCCCACCGCGAGGGCACGGCCTGAAGGAGACAGACCATGACGTTTCGGCTCCATGCTCCCTCTCTCTTCAAGCGGCAGGCGATTCGCCTGGCGGCTTTGCTTGCCGCCGTGCTGGTCGCGGCGGCGCCCGGCGCTGCCGCCGACGTCAAGGTGATCCACCAACTCGGCATCGGCGACGGGGCCAACACCGTCGGCATCCTGCCCGGCGGCAAGGACGTCGAGGCGACCGGCCCCTCCGCCATGTACATGGGCGAGGACGGCAAGCTCTACGTGCTCGACCAGATCAACGGCCGCATCCTGTCGATGGACGCCGACAATCCGCAGGCGGTCCCGAAGGAAATGAAACTGCCCGACAACCTGGAGCCGAACGACCTGGTCTCGGTGAAGAACCAGCTCTACGTCTGGGACGGTCAGGTGCATGCGGTGAATGCTGCGCCGGGCAACGGCGGCACGACGCTCGAGGCCCGCGCCGTCGGCGATGTCGACGACGTCACCCGCTCCGCTTTCGCCCAGATGGGGTCGCAGACGCCGTCATCGGACGAGGACGTGCTGAATACCGCCGGCCGCAGCCTGAACACCTCGACCTTCGACACGCCGATCAAGTCGACGCTGCAGTCGCGCGCCCTCGGCGCCATCAATGTCGACGTGCTGCCGAGAAAGGATGGCAAGAGCGCCGTCGTCGAGCTTCGCCCGGATTCCGATCCTCTGCAGGTCAACCGTGCCGACGTGAAGGTCAAGGACAAGCTCGGCGTCCTCGAGGTGCTCGACGTGACGGTCAAGGGCGACGTCTTCATCTTCACCGAGGACGTGCCGCCGGCAGGCAAGGGTTCGGCGACCTACGTCGCCCGCTACAGCAGCCGCGGCAAGCTCGTCAGCATCTACGACATGCCGATCTCGCCCGATCAGCTGGCGTCGAAGCGCTTCGTCACGATCTCGCCCGGCGGCAGCGTGCTGTTCCTGAAGTCGGATGCCACCGGCGTTGCCATCGTCGAACTGAAGGGTCGCCGTCCGGCAAACCAGACGTTGGAGCCGCCCAAGGTCAAGGTCGCCGCCAGCGAGCCGACCGACCTCGGCCCCGGCATCGACAGCGATATCGTCACCGCGGTCAGGCCCAACTCGCGCCTCGGCGCCATCCGCATGGGGCTCGCCTTCGAAGGGCTCAAATGGACGGTCAGCCCGAAGAATTATGGCGCAGATCCCGATCCGACCTGCACCGGCTTCGCCGACCGCACCCGCCGGCCCTGGTATCTCTCCGGCAAGGTCGGCCAGGAGGTGCGCGGCGTGCCCTATTGCTGGGGGTGCTTCGGCACGATTCTGCAATTCAAGCGCAATGTCGAACGCGGCATGCTGGCGGGCAACATCTGCACCAAGAACGACCCGCGCCGCGATGTCGCCGGGGTCGACTGCTCGGCCTTCGTCTCGGCCTGCTGGGGCCTGTCGCACCAGTACACCACCCAGGACATTCCCTCGATCACCGAGCCATTGCAGAACCCGTGGGATCTGAAGCCCGGCGACGCCCTCAACAAGGCCGGCTCGCATGTCATGCTGTTCGTCAAGTTCACCCCCGACCGCAAGGTCGAGGTGCTGGAGTCATCGACGGGCGGATGCAACGGCCGCGTCTGCCGCAACGTCTATCCGTTGTCGGTGCTGCTCGCCCGCGGCTACAAGCCGGTGCGCTACAAGGCATTGACCGACTGAG
>JARLIU010000213.1 GCA_031291595.1 Ancalomicrobiaceae bacterium
GTCGCACAACGACAACGGCTGGACCGGGGTCAAGATGGGCTGCAACCGGCCGCTGACCTTCGGGCCGGACGAGATGGGCCGGCTGAAGGAGATCGTGCTGAAAGCCGAATTCGATCTGTCCGGCGGCGGCTCGTACCGCTTCGTCGACGGCTTCGCCGGGCGCTATATCGCCGATCTGACCAACCGGCCGAAATTCAAGAACCGCATCAAGGCGGTGGTTGCCTGCGGCAACGGCACGGCCGGGGCGTTCGCGCCGCGGATCCTGGAAGCGCTCGGCGTCGACGTGGTGCCGCTCGACGTGGAACTCGACCACAGCTTCCCGCGTTACAATCCCAATCCGGAAGACCTGCACATGCTGCACGCCATCCGCGACGAGGTTCTGCTGAGCGGAGCCGATGTCGGCCTCGGCTTTGATGGCGATGGCGATCGTTGCGGCGTGATCGACAACGAGGGTGACGAGATCTTTGCCGACAAGGTCGGCGTGATGCTCGCCCGCGATATCTCCAGCCTGACGCCGGGCGCCACCTTCGTCGTCGATGTGAAGTCGACCGGGCTGTTCGCCTCCGATCCGGTGTTGAAGGCGAATGGCGTCAGGGCCGACTACTGGAAGACCGGCCATTCCTACATCAAGCGGCGGGTGAACGAACTCTCCGCCATCGCCGGGTTCGAGAAGTCCGGCCACTATTTCTTCAACGCGCCGATCGGGCGCGGCTACGACGATGGCATGATCTCGGCCATCGCCATCCTCGACATGCTCGACCGCAACCCGGACAAGTCGATGGCGGACCTGAAGAATGCTTTGCCGAAGACGTGGTCGTCGCCGACCATGTCGCCGACCTGCGCCGACGAGGTGAAGTACTCGGTGGTGGCGAAAGTGGTGCAGCGCTTCGAGGCGATGCGCGACAGCGGCGAACCGGTCGCCGGTCAGGCGATCGTCGATCTCGTCACCGTCAACGGCGTCCGGGTGACGACGACGGACGGCACGTGGGGTCTGGTTCGCGCCTCCTCCAATACGCCGCAGCTCGTCGTCGTGGTCGAGAGCCCGGTTTCGGAGGCGCGCATGCACGAGATCTTCCGGGCCGTCGACGCGGTGTTGCGTGAGAACCCGGACGTCGGTCCGTACAACCAGACGATTTGATGTGGTGACAAGGGGGCCGGTCTCCGGTTCCCTTCGGTCCCAAGGGCGTGGAACATGTCGAGTAAAGTGAAGCCGGTCGAGCAGCAGCGCAGGACGATCGCGATCTGCTGGTTCAAGCGTGACACCTACCAGGAGGCCAAGGGGTTGATGGCCGACCCGGACCGGCTCTATGGCAGCTATGACCAATGGCTGAAAGAAGCGCTGATGTTCGAGCGTGAGATGGTCGGGCGCGACGTGAAGACCAAGCGGGTCACGTTCCACATCCAGTCCTTCGTGCTGTTCTGCCGCATCCGCAACATGGTGCCCGACGCCGGCGCCCGCATGCTGTGGGCGGCGCAAGAGGCGCAGAAGCCGTAACCCGCAGTCGGCTGACAAACGCGTCAGACGCCGGTCCGGGGATTCCTGCGGCGGCTCGGTGCTGGGGGCATACGCCCGATCTCAAGTCTCGCCAGTGCGGTGCGTGCTGCTGCCCCGGGGCGGGGTGTTTGCTCGGTCCCGCCGGGTGGTGAGCCGGCCGCGAGCGCCGGCAGCAGCCAGGGATGCACGGACGTCCGCGGTCCCCGCCTCTCCAGATGTTGCCATCGCTGTTGCACGGAGTAGAATTTTTGTTCTACTTTGTTGCGGAAGTACGGCAGACCAACGGGAGGGCAGGGGGATGACGACCGAGACGGGAGCCGGGCCGCCGCGCGATTTTCGCAGCTTGCGCGACCTGATGATCAGCCAGACCGTGAAGCTGCCCAAGCGCCTGCAGCAGGTGGCGGACTTCGCGATGCACTACCCCGACGAGATCGCCTTCGGCACGGTGGCGAGCATTGCCGAGCGGGCCAACGTGCAGCCTTCGACCTTGGTCCGCTTCTCGCAGGCCATCGGCTACACCGGCTTTTCGGAATTGCAGGACATTTTCCGCGACCGGCTGCGCGACCGTCACGCCAGCTACAGCGACCGCCTGGCGGGACTGCGCGCCAAGGCCGGCGCCGACAATCCGACGGCGATGCTGCTCGAAGGCTTTTCCGAGGCTGCGGTGCGTTCGCTGGATTCGTTGCGCGAGCGGCTGGAATTCGACCAGGTTGCGGCCGCGGCGCATCGCCTCGCCACCGCCGAGACGATCTATCTCATCGCTCAGCGCCGCTCCTTCCCGATCACCGCCTATATGAGTTACGCCCTGGGGCAACTGGGGGTGAAGAGCGTGCTGATCGGCTCGCCGGTCGGCACCGACGCCGAGACGCTCGGCTTTGCCACGGCGCGCGACGCTGCGGTGGCGATCTCGTTCACGCCCTATGCTGCGGCGACGTTGACCCACGTCCGTCAGGTGGCGGCGCGGGGAGTGCCGGTGATCGCCGTCACCGATAGTCCGTTCAGCCCGCTGGTTTCGGCGTCGACGCTTTGGCTGGAAGTGGTCGAGGCCGACTATCAGGGCTTCCGGTCGCTATCCGCCACCATGGCCTTGGTAATGACGCTGATGGTCATGGTGGCCGAAATCCGGCGATCGACCCAATGATGGAATGGACATTCCACTTTTAAGCTGTTAAAAAACATTTGATCAATTTTGGCGGCCGCTTTTATGGGCGGACCGCCGAACGATGAGGAAACGCATGGCCAAGACCCTGGATGTGGTGACCATCGGTCGCTCGTCGGTCGACCTCTATGGCCACCAGATCGGCTCCCGCTTGGAAGACATCAGCTCGTTCGCCAAGTCGGTCGGCGGCTGCCCGACCAACATGGCCATCGGCACTGCCCGGCTCGGGCTGAAATCGGCGGTGATCACCCGCGTCGGCGCCGAGCAGATGGGCCGGTTCATCCGCGAGCAGCTCGCCCGCGAAGGCGTCGATGTCCGCGGCGTCGCTACCGATCCCAACCGGCTGACCGCCCTCGTCATTCTCGCCGTCGAGGACGAAGGCGTCTCGCCGATGATCTTCTACCGCTCCGACTGCGCCGACATGGCCTTAGCACCGGAGGACGTCGACGAGGAATTGATCGCCTCGGCCCGGGCCATCGTGGTGACCGGCACGCATTTCTCGCGCCCCGACAGCAACGCCGCTCAGCGCAAGGCCATCCGCATCGCCAAGGCGAACGGCGGCAAGGTCGCCTTCGACGTCGACTATCGTCCCAATCTCTGGGGGCTCGCCGGCCATGCCGACGGTTTCGAACGCTACGTCAAGTCGGACCGGGTCACCGAACAGCTGAAGACCGTACTGCCCGACTGCGACCTGATCGTCGGCACGGAAGAGGAGATCCGCATCGCCTCCGGTGTCGACGGCGTGCTCGACTCGTTGAAGGCCATCCGCGCCATTTCCGATGCGACCATCGTGCTGAAACGCGGCGCCATGGGGTGCGTCGTCTACGACGGGCCGATCAGCGACGACCTGGAAGCCGGCATTGTCGGCCAGGGCTTCCCGATCGAGGTGTACAACGTGCTCGGCGCCGGCGATGCCTTCATGTCCGGCCTGCTCGCCGGCTGGCTCGGGGGCGAAAGCCTGGAAACGGCGGCGACCTGGGCCAATGCCTGCGGCGCCTTCGCGGTGTCGCGGCTATTGTGTTCGCCCGAATATCCGACGCGCGAAGAGCTCGATCATTTCCTCGCGCACGGCAGCCCGACGCGCAGCTTGCGCAAGGACGTGGTGCTGAACCAGATCCATTGGGCGACGACGCGGCGGCCGCAGGCCGGCGAATTGATGGCGCTCGCCATCGACCACCGCATGCAGCTGGAGGAAGTCGCCGACCGGCTGAACGTCGATCGGGCCCGCATCGCCGACTTCAAGGTGCTGGCGGTCGAGGCCGCGGCGAGGGTCGCCAATGGGCGTCCGGGCTTTGGCATGCTGCTCGATTCCACTTACGGCGTGAAGGCGCTGTACCGCGCCGAACACCACCACTTCTGGATCGCCCGGCCGGTGGAGCAGCCGGGCTCGCGGCCGCTCGAATTCGACCATCTGTTGGATCTCGGCAGCCATCTGATCGAATGGCCGGTGGACCATACCATCAAGTGCCTATGCTTCTACCGCCCGGACGATTCCGACGAACTCAAGGCCAGACAGGAACGCGAACTCCTCCGCCTGAACGATGCGGCGCGCACCGTCGGGCGCGAACTGCTCATCGAGATCATCGCCGGCAAGCACGGGCCGCTCGAAGATGATACGGTCGCCACGGTCATGGCGCGGCTCTACGACATCGGCATCAAGCCGGACTGGTGGAAGCTCGAGCCGCAGTTGTCGGACAAGGCCTGGCAGCGGATCTCGGAAACGATCGAGGCGAACGACCGCCATTGCCGCGGCATCGTCATGCTCGGGCTTGAGGCGCCGGAAGACGAACTCACCCAGGCCTTCCGCCTTGCGCGGCCCTGGCCGCTGGTGAAAGGCTTTGCCGTCGGCCGCACCATCTTCGCCGATGCGGCGCAGCGCTGGCTCGGCGGAGAGATCGACGACGAGACGGCGATCGCCGATATGGCCGGCCGGTTTGCCGCGCTGGTCATTGCCTGGCAGGAATCGGCTTAGGCGTGCCGCAAGGGTGCATGGGTTGCGGCCGGTGCCTGAACTACAGCAGCGGTGGCTCCGGCCACCACACGGCAAGGAACCGGCGCCAGTCCGGCCACAGCCATTAGGGATCGAGGAGGAGGCCCCATGACGACCGTCCGGCTTACGATGGCGCAGGCACTCGCGCGGTTCTTGACCAAGCAGATGACCGTCGTCGACGGCGAGACGCTGCCGCTGTTCGGCGGCGTCTTCGCCATCTTCGGCCACGGCAATGTCGCCGGTTTCGGCGAGGCGCTGTACCAGGTGCGCGACGAATTGCCGACCTTCCGCGGGCAGAACGAGCAGACCATGGCGCATGCCGCCATCGGCTTCGCCAAGGCCTCGTTCCGCCGCCGCATGATGGCGGTGACGACGTCGATCGGACCGGGTGCCACCAACATGGTGACCGCCGCCGCGGTGGCGCATGTCAACCGCCTGCCGCTGCTGCTGTTGCCCGGCGATGTGTTCGCCAGCCGCCTGCCCGACCCGGTGCTGCAGCAGGTCGAGGACTTCGGCGACGGCACGGTGTCGGCCAACGACTGCTTCCGCCCGGTATCGCGCTATTTCGACCGCATCCAGCGGCCGGAACAGCTGATCCCGGCGCTCAATCGCGCCATGGCGGTGCTGACCGACCCATCCGACTGCGGTCCGGTAACGCTGGCCCTTTGCCAGGATGTGCAAACCGAGGCCTATGATTATCCGGTGCAGATGTTCGAGCCGCGGATCTGGACGCCGCGCCGCGTCAGGCCGAGCGAGGACGAACTCGCCCGCGCCGTCGGCCTCCTGCGGCAGGCGCAGAAGCCGCTGATCATCGCCGGCGGCGGCGTGCTGTATTCCGGTGCGGCGGAAGCGTTGGCGGCGTTTGCCGAACGCCATGCCATCCCGGTGTCCGAGACCCAGGCCGGCAAATCCAGCCTCGCCTATGGTCATGATCTGAACGTCGGATCCATTGGGGTAACGGGCGCTTCCGCCGCCAATGTGCTGGCCGAAGAGGCCGACGTGATCCTGGCCGTCGGCTCGCGGCTGCAGGATTTCACCACGGGTTCCTGGGGCCTGTTCAAGAACCCCAAATGCCGCGTCATCGGGCTGAACACCCAGGTGTTCGATGCCGCCAAGCACCGGGCCGAGCCGCTGGTCGCCGACGCCCTGGCCGGATTGGCCGAGATCTCCGCCGACCTCGGTCATTGGCAGGCGCCGGAGGCCTGGCAGGCGCAAATCAGGTTGGCGCTAGTCGGCTGGCGGCAGTCCGTCGATACGGCGACCGCTGCCAGCAATCGCGAACTGCCGTCGGACGCCGAGGTGATCGGCGCGGTCGAGCGGGTGATGACCGACAAGGCCACGATTGTCTGCGCCTCGGGCGGCCTGCCCGGCGAACTCCATAAGCTTTGGAAGTCTGGCAAGCCCGGCTCCTACCATATGGAATACGGCTATTCCTGCATGGGCTACGAGATCGCCGCCGGCGTCGGCGTCAAGATGGCGAAGCCCAACGACGACGTGGTCGTCATGCTCGGCGACGGCTCGTACCTGATGGCCAATTCGGAGATCGCCAGCTCGGTGATGCTCGGTCTCAAACTGACGATCGTCGTCCTCGACAACCGCGGCTTCGGCTGCATCAACCGGCTGCAGATGGCGACCGGCGGCGCCAACTTCAACAATCTCCTCGTGGACGCCCGCCACGAAACGTTGCCCGCCATCGATTTCGCCGCTCATGCCGCCGCGCTCGGCGCCATAGCGGTGAAGGTGGCCTCGATCGCCGATCTCGAGGCTGCGCTCGAGGCAGCCAAGTCGAACAGCCGCACCACCGTCATCGTCATCGACACCGATCCACTCATCACCACCGAGGCCGGTGGCCACTGGTGGGAGGTGGCGGTGCCGGAAGTCTCGGTGCGGCCGCAAGTCAATCAGGCGCGCGAGCGCTACGAGGCGGCGCTGAAGCGGCGGCCGGTGAACTGAAGGCTCGAATCGGGAGGAAGACGTGAAAGCCAAACTGGGCATGTCCCCCATCGCATGGTGGAACGACGACCTTGCGGAACTGAGCGACGACGTATCCCTGGAGGAGTGCCTCAGGCAGTCGCGCTCCGCCGGCTTCACCGGCATGGAGATGGGCCGGCGCTTCCCCTCCGACCCCGCCGTCATGCTGCCGATCCTGCGGGCCGCCGACGTGACGCTGTGCGGCGGCTGGTTCTCCGGCACGCTGGTCAACGAGGACCTGGCGGCAAACAAGCACCGCATCCAGCCGATGATCGACCTGTTCAAAGCCGTCGGCGCGCCATGCATCGTCTATGGCGAGGTCGGCCGCTCCATCCAGGGCGATCGGTCCCGTCCGCTCGCCAGCAAGCCGAAGCTTGGCGATGACGAGATGAAGGCCTACGCGCAGAAGGTCACGGCGTTCGGCGAATGGTGCGCGGATGCAGGCATGCCGCTCAGCTATCACCATCATATGGGCGCGGTGGTGGAGACCGAGGCCGAACTCGATGCCTTCATGCGCCATTCCGGCGCCGGCATCCCGCTGCTGCTCGACGCCGGCCACCTGGCATTTGCCGGTGGCGACGTCTTGAGGGCCATCGACGCCCATCACGCCCGGATCAGCCATGTCCACGTCAAGGATATCCGCCGCAAGGTGATCGACGGGCTCGACCGCAGCACGCAATCCTTCCTCGACGCCGTGGCGCTCGGCGCCTTTACCGTGCCGGGCGATGGGTCGCTGGATTTCGGCGCCATCGTTGAGCGCTTCGCTCGCTACGGCTACGAAGGCTGGTTCGTGGTCGAGGCCGAGCAGGACCCGAAGCTCAATCCGCCGCTGAAGATGGCGCAAGTCGGTTACAAGGAATTGATCCGGGTCATGACGGCGGCCGGCTACACCGTCGAGACGCAGGGTTTCCCCAAGGGCTAGCCTCATATCAGTCGGCACGGGACACGCCGGTGCGACGGGATCACTGAGGCAAAGAGGAGAACAGAGCGATGTCCAGGCTGCTGGTGAAGCCGAACGGCAAGCATGTCGATATCACTCCGGCCTCGGCGGGGTGGAGCTACGTCGGCTTCGAGATCGATGAATTGGCGCCGGGCGAGACGATCAGCCGGGAGACCGGTCATCGCGAGGTCTGCCTCGTGCTCGTGTCCGGCAAGGCGGAGGTGACGGCCGACGGGCTGCAGACCGGTGTCATCGGCGGTCGCATGTCGCCGTTCGAGGGCAAGCCGTGGTCCGTCTACGTGCCGGCCGGCGGGAGCTTCGAGGTCAAGGCGGTTACCGACCTGACGCTCGCCGTTTGTTCGGCGCCGGGCGTGGCCGGTTCCAGGCCGGCGCGAGTGATCTCCCCCGACCAGCTGCACCAGGAGACGCGCGGGCGCGGCACCAACGTGCGCCATGTCACCAACATCCTGCCGGAATGGGAGCCGGCCGACGGGCTGCTCGTGGTCGAGGTGATCACCCCGGGCGGCCATACCTCCAGCTACCCACCGCACAAGCACGACGAGGACAATCTGCCGGCGGAATCGCTGTTGGAAGAGACCTACTACCACCGCTTGAACCCGCCGCAGGGCTATGCCTTCCAGCGCGTCTATACCGACGACCGCTCGCTCGACGAGGTGATGGTGGTGGAAGACGGCGACGTGACCATGGTGCCGAGGGGCTATCACCCCTGCGCCACCATCCACGGCTACGACCTGTATTACTTGAACGTCATGGCCGGGCCGAGGCGCACCTGGAAGTTCAACAACGCCAAGGAACACGAATGGCTGTTGAAGGGGTGAAGTCGTCCGCTGTCGTTCTCCAGAGTGTCATCCCGGCGAAAGCCGGGATCCACTCTCCGAGCCACAGCCGACACCGCCGGCCAAGCTGGCGTTTACAGTGAACCGCTTACCGGGTGGAACCGATAGTGGATCCTGGCTTTCGCCAGGATGACACCGTTGCTTGGAAATTGCTCCAGGCTATTCCGCCGCCTTCTCCACCTCTTCCCCCGCGTCGTCGGTGAGGAAGCCGCCGGACTGGCGGCGCCACAGCCGGGCGTAGTGCCCGTCGAGGGCGAGGAGATCGGCGTGGCTGCCCTCCTCGATGATGCGGCCGTTGTCGAGGATCACCAGCCGGTCCATGCGGGCGATGGTCGACAACCGGTGGGCGATGGCGATCACCGTCTTGCCGGCCATCAGGCTTTCGAGGCTCGACTGGATCGCCGCCTCGACTTCGGAATCGAGCGCCGAGGTCGCCTCGTCGAGGATCAGGATCGGCGCATCCTTCAGGATCACCCGGGCGATGGCGATGCGTTGGCGCTGGCCGCCGGAGAGCTTGACGCCGCGCTCGCCGACATGCGCCTCGTAGCCCGTGTGTCCCTTCCAGTCTTCGAGTTCCAGGATGAACTCGTGCGCATGTGCCAGCTGCGCCGCCGCCCTGACCTCGTCGAAACTCGCGTCGGGCTGGCCGTAGCGGATATTGTCGAGGATGGAGCGATGCAGCAGCGACGTATCCTGCGTCACCATCGAGATATTCTCACGCAGCGATTCTTGGCGGACCTTGGCGATGTCGGTGCCGTCGATGCGGATCGCGCCCGATTCCAGGTCGTAGAAGCGCAGCAGCAGGTTGACCAGGGTCGACTTGCCGGCTCCCGAACGGCCGACGAGGCCGATCTTCTCGCCCGGTCGGATGGTGAGCGTGAGGTGCTCGATCACGCCCGAGGTGCGGCCGTAGTGGAAGGAGATGTCGTCGAATGCAATGTGGCCGGCGCTGACGACCAGCGGCCGCGCGTCGGAGCTGTCGATGAGGCCGATCGGATGCGCAATCGTCTCCATGCCTTCATGCACGGTGCCGATCTGGTCCGATATGCCGGTCACTTCGTAAGCGACGCGGGCCGAGGCGCCGGTCAGCTGCAGGCCGAGCGGCAGAACGGTTGCAACCGCGTCAATGCCGATCACCCCCTTGGTCCACAGCAGCAGCGCGACCGCGCCGGTGCCGACGAGCAGGAAGCCGGACAGGAGGTTGAGGCCGACGCCCAACAGCGTGAACTGGCGCATCTGGCGGCGGAACTTCTCGGTATGGTCGTCGACTGCTTCGCGCACGAAAGCGTCCTCGTTTTCGGCGCGGGCGAACAGCTTCACCGTGGCGATATTGGTGTAGCTGTCGACGATGCGGCCGACGAGGCCGGAGCGGGCAAACGAGATTTCGCGTGCGGTGGCGCGGATGCTCGGCAGGACGTAGGAGAGCAACAGGATGTAGCCGACCGCCCACAGCCCGGCCGGGACCAGCAGGCGGACGTCGGCGCGGGCGTAGATCGCCACGGCGAGGCCGGCCAGCGCGATCATGTACCAGACGACCCAGATGACGGCGACCAGCGAACCCCTGAGCGCATTGCCGGTCTCGATCACGCGGCTGGCGATGCGGCCGGCGAAATCGTTCTGGAAGAAGGTCAGCGTCTGCCGCGCCACGTGCCAATGCGACTGCCAGCGGATCAGATTGGTGAAGCCGGGCAGCAGCACCTGGTTGAGCAGGTTCTGCGCGAGGATGGCGAGGGGACGCAGGATCAGGATGACGGCCGCCATCCACGCGAGCCGCGGCCATTCGGCGCCGATCAGGTCGGCCGGGGCATGCCGGCCAATCAGTTGAACCAGTTCGCCGATGAAGACGGGGATCGCCGCATCGCACAGCGCCAGCGAGAAGCCGGCAACCACCAGTGCCGCCATGAACCAGACGACCTGCTGGGTGAAGAACCAATAGAACCGCAGCGTTCCCCTCGGCGGCTCGCCCGGAGCGCCGGTGGCGGTCGGCTTGATCAGCAGTTCGAACCAGCGGAGCAAGCTCATCGCGTTCAGTCGACCCTTGGTGCAGCCCGCCGAGCCGGCGGTCGGGAAAGATACTCAGGTTTCGGCGGAACGTCCGGGACGCAATCCGCATAGCTGCCCATCATGACGGCAGCGTGGCCCGCGGGGAGGCGGCAAGGACGACCGCTGCCGCCGGCGCCGATCCGTTGCTGCACCCGCGCATTTCCCAGTCGGATCGTGGCTGCGCCAGACGAGCCGGCAGTCGCCAATCGGCGTCGGACCCACGCCGAACAGTCGAAGCCGGGCATCTGTCGCCGCTGGCGGGACTCGACCTCGTCTCGTCGCGTGCCTATGCTCCCCTCCGCAATGTGGCGGCGATCAGCCGGGCTCGAAGGACTTACCCATGCATATGATGTTCATCGGCCGGGACAAGCCCGGTCAACTCGGCGTGCGCACCGCCAACCGGGAAGCGCATCTGGCCTATCTCGCCACCCATGGCGCGGAAATCAAGGTTGCCGGTCCCTATCTGGATGAGGCGACGGGTGAGCCGCGCGGCTCGCTGCTGATCCTCGATGTGGCGAGCCTCGATGCCGCCAATGCGCTCCTCGCCGAAGATCCCTACGCCCGGGCCGGCCTGTTCGAGACGACCGAGATCCGTCCCTGGCGCTGGGTGATCGGCGTGCCGAAGAGCTAAGTCTCGGCATCTGCGCAAGGCCGGACCGAGGTCCGCTTCGCCGATTTTCCTGGCACGTTCTGAGGGGGGAACGCATGGCGCACTGGCTCTACAAGTCCGAACCGTCGGCATGGTCGTGGGAAGCCCAAGTCGCCGCCGGCGAGGCCGGCACCTATTGGGACGGCGTGCGCAACCCCGCCGCCAATCTCAACATGAAGGCGATGCAGGTCGGGGAACTCGGATTCTTTTATCATTCCAACGAAGACAAGGCGGTCGTCGGCATCGTCGAGGTGGTCAAGACCTGGGCGCTCGACCCGAACGACGCGTCCGGGCGCTACGGCGCGGTGACGCTCAAGGCCGTCGAGCCGCTCAAGCGCAAGGTGACGCTCGCCACGGTCAAGGCGGACCCACGGCTTGCCGACATGGTGCTGGTGAAGAATTCGCGCCTGTCGGTGCAGCCGGTCAGCGAGGAGGAATGGTGCATCATTGTTGTCCTCGGCAATCCGTGAACGCCGGTCCGGCAGCTGACGCGGTGCGGCGTTTCGTGCTGGAGCATGCCCGGCTGCAGCCGTTGCCGCATGTGCCGGAAATCCAGCTGTATCTTGCCGACGAGGCCGTGCCGTTGTGGCAGAAGACGGAGGAGGAACTGGCCGAACACGGCGCGCCGCTGCCGTATTGGGCCTTCGCCTGGGCCGGCGGCCAGGGTCTTGCCCGCTATGTGCTCGACCATGCCGACGTGGTGAAAGACAGGCGTGTCGTCGTGTTTGCCGCCGGCGCCGGGCTGGAGGCGATCGCCGCGGTCAAGGCTGGGGCGGCGAGCGTCACGGCGAGCGAGATCGACCCGTTCGCCCGCTCCGCCCTGGCGCTCAATGCCGAGGCCAACGCCGTTCGCTACGACATCACCGAGGCGGACTACCTGACCGAGCCGCTGCCCGCGGTCGACATGCTGTTGCTCGGCGACGTGTTCTTCGAACAGCCGATGTCGGATCGCGTCAACGAACTGGCTATCCGTGCCGCGATGGCCGGCGCCGTGGTGCTGGTCGGCGATCCCGGCCGCTCCTACCTGCCGCGCGAGCGGCTGACGCAGCTCGCCGAATACCTCGTTCCGACGACGCGCGCGCTGGAGGATGCCGACGTCAAGCGCACCGTGGTGTGGCGGTTCGACGTCTGAGGCGGGCGCGGGTCAACCGAGCGGCGTGAAACAGGCGACGCGGCGGTCGTCGCTGATCGCGGTCAGTTGCGGCGCCTCGCGATGGCAACGGCTTGTGGCAAAGCGGCAGGCGCCGGCAAACGAGCAGCCCTCGGCCAGCGGCGGTGTCTCGCGCGCCGACGGGCGCGGCGGCCGGTCAGGCGCGGCCGCAGCGTCGACGGGCATGCGATCGAACGGGCTGATGGCTTCGACCAGCGACAGCGTATAGGGGTGGGTCGGAGCGCGGAACAGTGCCTCCGCCGAGCCGTGCTCGACGATACGGCCGCGATGCATGACGATGACCTCGTCGGCGATGTGCTCGACCACGGCGAGATCATGGCTGATGAACAGATAGGCAAGCCCGCGCTCGCGCTGCAGGTCCATCATCAGGTTCAGCACCTGCGCCTGCACCGAAACGTCGAGCGCAGAGACCGGTTCGTCGGCAACGACGAGGGCGGGTGCCGTGACGAGTGCCCGGGCGATGGCGATGCGCTGGCGCTGGCCGCCGGAAAACTGATGCGGGAACAACCTCAGGACGGATCGGTCCAGCCCGACGGCCTCCAGCGCCGAGGCGATCCGCTCGCGGCGGGCCAGGCCGAGACCGGGTTCGGCGACATCGAGCGGTTCGGCGACGATCGCCTCCACCCGCATGCGCGGATCGAGCGAGCCGCGCGGATCCTGGAACACCATCTGGAATTTGCGCCGGCGCCGGCGCAACTCGGCCGGCGGCAGCGCGTTCAGGTCCTCGCCGTCGAGCCGAACGGTGCCGGCATCCGGCTTGTCGAGCGCCATGACCAGGCGGGCGAGCGTCGACTTGCCCGAGCCGGAGCCGCCGACGACGCCGAGACTTCTGCCATGCGCGAGGGTAAAGCCGACATCGTCGAGGGCGGTGAGCAGGCGCGGCGGCTGCAACAGTCCATGCGCCAGGTGGAAGCGCCGGGTCAGCCCGGCCACTTCGAGGAGGGGCGTCGTCATGGCAGGCCTCGCGGGGGCCGGGCTCGTGGGAACCAGCAGCGGGCGATGGTGTCGCCAACCGTGACCGGCGGCGGCACCTCCAGCCGGCAGCGCTCGGTACCGTCGCCGCAACGGCCGAAGAACGGGCAGCCGGGCGGGAAATCGGCGGCGGACGGTACGTTGCCGGGAATGGCGTCGAGGTGCTCGCCTTTCGGCTTGTGCCGGCCCGGCCGGGCAGCGAGCAGGCCGCGCGTATAGGGGTGCGCGGGCGCGCGGAACAGCGCCGCCGTCTCGCCCTCCTCCATCACCCGGCCGCCGTAGAGCACCAGCGTGCGTTCGGCGAGATCGGCGATGACGCCGAGATCGTGCGAAATGACGATCAACGCCAGCCCGTATTCGGCCTTCAGTTCGGCGATCAATTCGACGATCTGCGCCTGGATGGTGACATCGAGCGCCGAAGTCGGCTCGTCGGCGATGAGCAGCGACGGCTTGCAGGCGAGCGCCATGGCGATCATCACCCGCTGGCGTTGACCGCCGGACAACTCGTGCGGGAATGCGCCGATGCGTTCCCGGGCACGGGCGATGCCGACGCGCTCGATCAGCCGCAACGCTTCGGCGCGAGCCGAGCGCCGGTCCATCAGTCCGTGCAGCACGAGGCCCTCGGCGATCTGGTCGCCGACGCGGTGGGCGGGGTTCAGGGCGGTCATCGGTTCCTGGAACACCATGCCGATCTGCCGGCCGCGCAAGCCTTCCCAGTCGCGCTCGCGGGCGCTGACAAGGTCGCGGCCGTCGAAGGCGAGCGATCCGGACAGTCTGGCGCTCTCCGGCAGCAGGCCGATCAGCGCCCGTGCCGTCATCGACTTGCCGGAGCCGGACTCGCCGACGATGCCGAGCGTGCCGCCGGGGGCAAGCGTGAAGCTCACGTCGCGCACCACCTCGACCGGCAGCCGCCGATCGTCGAAGGCGACGGTCAGGCGGTCGACGGCGACGAGCGGCGGCGCGGCATTGCTCATCGATCGTCGTTCCGCTGTTTGGGATCGATCAGATGGCTCAATCCGTCGCCGAGCGCATTGAAGGCGAACACGGTCACCGCAATGGCGAGGCCAGGGAACACAGCGAGCAGCGGCTGCACCTTGAGGAACGTCTGGGCGTCGTTCAGCATGCGGCCCCAACTCGGGTTGGGCGGCTGAGTGCCGACGCCGAGGTAGGACAATCCGGCTTCGGCGAGAATGGCCAGGGCGAACTGCACGCTTGCCTGAACGACAATCACGCCGGCGATATTGGGAAGCACATGCGAAAAGGTAATTTCCGTCCGGGTCTTGCCGGCCGCGCGGGCAGCCGCGGCGTAGTCGGTGGTCCAGACCGAGAGGGCGCTGGCGCGCGACAGCCGGGCGAACACCGGCACGTTGAAGATGGCGATGGCGAGAATGGCATCGCCGGTACCGGGGCCGATCAGCTCGATCAGCATGATGGCGGTCAGCACCGCCGGGAAGGCGAAGGTGAAATCCATGGCGCGCATGACGATGTCGTCGAGGAGCGTGCCGGCGCGGGCAGCGGCGAGCGTGCCGAGACCGACGCCGACCGACAGCCCGGCGCCGACGGCGGCAAAGCCGATGACGAGCGAATTGGCGGCGCCGCGCATCAACAGCGACGCGACATCGCGGCCGAACTGGTCGGTCCCGAACGGATGGCCGGCCCCGGGCGGGCGCAGCCGCTCGACGATCGCCATTTTCAGCGGATCGTACGGCGTCCAGACGAGCGACACGAGCGCCACCGCTCCCACGGCGGCGGCGAGCACGAGGCCGATGATCAGGGCGGGATTGCGGGCCATGCTGCGGGTCATCGGCGCCGCTCGCGCCGCAGCCGCGGATCGATGACGCCGTAGAGCAGATCGACGGCGAAATTGACCGCCACCACCATTCCGGCGAACAGCACGACCACGTCTTTCACCACGATGATGTCGTGCTGGCCGATCGCTTGGAAGATCAGCCGGCCCAAACCGGGCAGCGAAAACACGTTCTCGACCAGGATGGTGCCGGCAATCAGATAGGAGAACTGCAGCCCGAGGATGGTGACGAC
>JARLIU010000214.1 GCA_031291595.1 Ancalomicrobiaceae bacterium
CCCACCGAGCTGCGCGGCCTCACTCAAATGTCAAATTCAAAGCTCCACTAGACTCAATGAATTGCTAGTGGTCCTGGGATTCCGACATTTGCGTATGAGCGCGCGGCACGTGGGATGCAAATGTCGGAATCGGACCACTAGTCGTAGCGGATGTAGGCGGCGGTGGGGTCGGCGGGCGTGCCGTCGAGGCCGTTGCCCTCCGTTGCCGGCTGCCATTGCACGACCGCCTCGATTTTCCGCGCGAGGGCGAAGTCCTTGTCGGTGATGCCTTTTGCCGAGTGGGTGGAGAGCCTGACCTCGACCGACGCATAGGAGATGGCGAGATCCGGGTGGTGCCAGGCGGCCTCGGCGAGATGGCCGATAGTGTTGACCACCATCAGCGTCGCCTTCCAGCCGGCGGTGCGATAGCTGCGGCGCAGCGTGCCCGCCTCGAACCGCCAGTTCCTCAAGTCGCCGGTGAGGCGCGCCGCGATCTCGTCGGCCGAATAGGTCTTTTCCGAAGCTTCCGCCATGGCGCTTCCCCCGCGTTGCGTCGCTGTCGCGGCATATGGAGGGCGGAGCGGCAGGGTCAAGGGTCGGCGGTCCGGATCACGCTTAGAGCGCGATGCTGTCACATGGAAACATGTGACAGCTGAATCAGCGCTCTAATCTATTCATAGAGCAGTGATTCAGCTTTCAGATGGATGGCCGGGCGATTCCATCTGAAAGCATCCTGCTCTGGCCGGCTGCCTTGGCGTGTTCGGCGGCGAGCACCGCGTCTTCCGCCGTGACGCGGCCAAAGTGCGGCCGGCCGGTCATCCGGTCGATGAAGGCCTTGAAGGCCGGCTTCAGCGGTACCAGCCCGAAGCCCGTCGTCCAGGCCAGCGCCGTGCCCCAGAAGATGTCGGCGGCGGTCAACCGTTCGCCGAACAGATAGGGGCCCTGCGACAATTGCGCTTCGAGCACGCCGAGCATCGAGTCGTAGTCGCAGTAGGGCGACTGCGATCGCGGCGCCGGCTCGATCTGGCGGAAGCGATCGATCAGCGCCGGTTCGAACGAGGCGCCGTAATAGGCGAGGAAACGCAGATAGGGGCCACGGAGCGGATCGTCGAGCGCCGGTGTCAGCCCGGCCTCGGGGTAGAGATCGGCGACATAGATGGCAATCGCCACCTGCTCGGTGACGAGCGCCGCGCCATGGCGGATCGCCGGCACCTTGCCGAGCGGGTTGACCGCGAGATAGGCCGGCTGGCGCTGCTCGCCCGCCTTCATGTTGAGGATGTGGAGATCGTAGTCGATGCCCAATTCGTCGAACAGGATGCGCGTACCGGTGGCGCGCGACTGCGGTGAATAATAGAGGGTGATACGCTCGGCCGAGGCCATGGATTGTCTCCCGCTGATGTTATCGTTGAACCGGATGCCAGTGGAGCGAATTCGACATTTGAGTCCCAACGCGCGGGGGAGGGACGAACTCAAATGTCGAATTCAAAGCTCCACGAGAGTCAATAAGGTGCCAGTGGTCCTTTGACTCCGACATTTGCTCAAACACGTGCGGCAAGTGGGACGCAGATGTCGGAGTCGGACCACTAATCTGCCGCGGCAGACAGGGTCTGTCAGCAGTCGTCTCCAGCGGCGCCACACCGGCGGCCGGGGCCCGGGATCAGGCCGGCACTCGCGCCGGCGGGACGAGGCAGGCGCGGGCGATCTCGTGCGGGGACTGCGCGCCGGCAGCAAAGCCGCGCTCGATGCGGCTGATCCGCCAATCGCCGGGTTCGCCGTCGATCTCGATCAGGTTCCAGCCGCCGCCGCGCTTGTCGAGGGTCGGGCTCGCCGCGGCGGACGGCACGCCGACGACCGGCACCGGCCGATCGCGGCCGGCGATCCAGTTGAGGCTGGAGCGGTGGGTATGGCCGTGCAGCACCAGTTCGGCGCCCGCGGCTGCGATTGCGGCTTGGAACCGGGCCTGGCCGATCAAGCGGGCCGGCCAGCCGGTGGCGCCCCTGACGGGCGGATGATGGATGAGCACGACGCGGCAGAGCCCGTCGCGGCCGGCGTGCACCAGCATCTGTTCGAGAAGCAGCGCCTGGTGCGCGTCGAAGCGACCGGTCGCCATGAACGGGCCGGTGGCGACGGCCGAGGAGGTGCCGATGATCGCCACATCCTGCCGCCGGCGGAGATAGGGGAAGGCGCGGCCGGCCGGCGCGTCGCCCATGAGGCCCGGCCCGTCGCCCTTGAGGAATTGTGCCCAGCGGTTGCCGGCACGGGCGAGCGCGCCGGGCACGTAGGCATCGTGGTTGCCGGGCACGAGCGACACGTCGCGTGCGTTGCCGAGGCCGGCCAGCCAGTGGGCCGCACGATCGATCTCGCTGGCGAGCGCAATATTGACGAGGTCGCCGGTTACAGCCACATGGTCCGGCGCCTGGGCGCGGACATCGGCGACGATGCGATCGAGTGCGTCGGCATCGATCTTGCCGCGGCCGCGGTTCAGATGCCAGTTGAGGTAGCCGAGCGCCCGCTTGGAGGCGAGATCGGCGAGCGCAGCCGGCGGCATGGGCCCGAGGTGGGGATCGGACAGATGGGCGAGACGGAACATGTGCCCGATCTAGAGCATTTTCCGATCGGATGGAATCATCCGATCGACAGGAAATGCTCCAGATCCAGAAGTCTGAACGATGTCGACAATAGGAAGGACCGAGAGCCCTATGGATGGACAGCGACTGGCGCGGGCGCTGAAACCCATGATCCGCCGAACCATCGGTCTGTTCGGCCTGATCACCCGGCCGATGACCATCGGGGTGCGGGTGCTGGCGCGCGACGAGCAGGGGCGGATCTTCCTGATCCGGCATAGCTATCTGCCCGGCTGGTACCTGCCAGGCGGTGCGGTCGATCCGGGCGAGACCTGCGTCCGGGCGGCGCTCAGGGAACTGGAGGAAGAAGGCGGCCTGCTCGCCGAAGCGCCGAGGCTGTTCGGCGTCTATCACAATGCCCGCATTTCCCGGCGCGACCACGTGCTGCTCTATACCGTCGAGCGGCCGCGGCCGGGCCCGGTTGCCTGGAAGCCGACGGCGGAAATCCGCGAGATCGGCTTCTTCGCGCTCGAGGCTCTGCCCGAGGGCACCAGCGCGGCGACGCGCCGTCGCCTTGCCGAAGTCATCGACGGCTTAGCCCCGGCCGATGTCTGGTAGGACGGCAGCCGAACCTCCGGGCAGGTGCCGGGCCGATGGCGATCGGTGCTCGGGGGCGTTACGCCGGCGGAAGGCGAGCGATCCGCGAGCGGATCCACAGGACGAAGGCGACGGGAGGGATGAAGACGAAGGAGCCCTGGCCGGACTGCAGGATGTCCCAGCACACGACGACCGTCAGAGCGATCGCCATCAGCCCAAGTGGCAGTGATCGCGCCACGGCCTTAAGATGATGCTGCGGTCGCCATGACGTTTCCAGCGAGGTGATCTCGCCGGCCACTGCGCCGCCAAACCAGGCAAAGACGATGATGATGCCGATGAAGGCGAGCGCCGGCCCGATCGGCATGCCGTCGGGCAGTCCGGCTGTGCCGACGGCCAGCACCGCGGCTGCCAACACAAATCCGGCCGCCGTGTAGGCGGCAGCGACCCGTCGGCGTCTGCTCAACACTGCGTCCACGTCCATCGCGGCCTCCCGTTGCCTCGAACCGTATGGAGCGCTCCGGCGAGCTGCGAAAGCAGCAATTCCGCTTTCACATGGATCGCGCAAGCGATTTCATTCGAAAGCATTCTGCTCCCAGGCCATTCTCGCGGCATGTGCGCGTCGGTTCGATGCCTCCTTGTAGGAATCGAGCGGGCCGGATGGCAATGCGAAACCGCATGGCGCTGGGCGAAAGTCCGGCAGGGGAACGGTCGCCCGCTACCGTCGGATCCGGATTGCTGCGGGCCTTGCGATCGGCGACGTGTCGGAGTATGCACATCTCCCCATGACGATCTCTTTTGCCTGTGGCCTCATATCGCGACGACGATAGTGAAGACGTGGATTTTCCACGGCCGGGCACGTTTGCGCCGAGATCGCCTACCCCACTGGAGCGTCGCTGACGCCGGTGGTGAAGCGGGACGAGACCAGCGCGCAGCGCACCGGCCCCTGCGGCGCGTCGCGCCATTCCCGCGGCAAACGAGTTTCCTGTCGATGTTTTCTCCGACCTACATCCTGCGTCCGACGCAGCCGAGCGATGCTGCCGATATCGAGGCCCTGCACGAGATGGCCTTCGGGCCGGGGCGGTTCGCTCGTACCGCCTTCCGTCTGCGCGAGGGCGTGGCGCCCGACCCGCAGCTGTCGCTGGTGGCGCAATTCAGCGATCGGCTGGGCGGATCCGTCACCATGACACCGATTCGGATCGGACCGGAGCCGGCGCTGCTGCTCGGGCCGCTGGCGGTGCATCCGGATTTTGCCAGGAAGGGTGCCGGGCGCTCGCTGGTCAGGGCAAGCCTCGAGGCGGCGCGGCGCGTCGGCCACCGGTTGGTGCTTCTGGTCGGCGACGAACCCTATTACGGCCCCCTCGGCTTCGCCCGCGTCGACTACACCAAGCTGACGTTGCCGGGTCCGGTCGATCCGCGCCGCGTGCTGCTCGCCGGCCTGGTGCCCGGCGCCTTCGAGGCGGCCGCCGGCATGGCGAAGAACTGGCATTGGTGAGGAGAGCTACCGTCCCTCGCGCCACCAGGTGGTGACGATCGAGCCGACGAGCAGGAGAAGCCCGGCCAGCCCCAGAAACACGCCGATGCGGTCGATGCCTTTCAGCACGCTCGCCTGCGTCTGGCGGATGCCGATCCAGTCGCTGCCCGATAGGGCCGAGCCGGCCGGCAGGGTGAGGATGCGCGGCACGCTGACCGAGCCCTGCTGCACGATGCGGCGAACCGAGCCGTTGGTCTCGCGCGCAAGTGGCGCCAGTATCTTGTCGGTCGAAATGACATCGGTGAACTCGCGCGGGTTGGCCGGGCCGACCGAGGCGAGCGCAGTGAACGTGCCATCGGTTGCTCGCCACAGCCCCATTTCATGCGCCGGCAGTTCGGCCCGCCACAGTCCGGGCTCGGCTTCGGTGAGCTTGACCTCCGAGGTCTCGCCGGTCGGCTTGACGATCTGCACCGGCTTGGCCTGATCGGCCAGCGTCTGGCGCTCGACGACGATGTCGCGACCGCGCACGACGAGACGCAGCGCCTCCTCCTCGAGGTCCGGCTCCTTCATCAGCCAATGGGCGAGGCGCCGCAGCAGGACGCCGTGCGGGCCGCCGCCCTCGTAGCCGCGCGCCCATAGCCAGACATGGTCGGAGGTCAGGAGGCCCACCCTTCCCTTGCCTTCGTGTGACAGGATCAACAGCGGCTTGGCGTCTGGACCCTGCATCACGGCGGTGCCGCCGGACTCGGCGACCTCGACCATGCGGAACCAGCGGCTCCAGTGCGGCGGATCGAAGTTGCCGCCGGGAAGATCGCGGGTGACGGGATGGCGCTTGCCCAACGGGCTGACCATGGCGAGAAATGGTTCCTCGAATACCTTGCCGGTCGGATCGGCCGGCAGCACGTTGGATAAGGGCGTGCGGAACAGCGAGCCGGCACCATTGAAGTCGGGGCCGGAGGCCACCAGCACCGCGCCGCCGTCGCGTACGTAGCGGGCGACGTTGTCGTAGTAGAGCGCCGGCAATATGCCGCGCCGCTGGTAGCGATCGAAGATGATCAGGTCGAAGTCCTTGATCTTCTCCTGGAACAATTCGCGCGTCGGGAAGGCGATCAACGACAATTCGTTGATCGGCGTGCCGTCCTGTTTTTCCGGCGGCCGCAGGATGGTGAAATGCACGAGATCGACGGAGGCGTCGGACTTCAACAGGTTGCGCCAGGTGCGCTCGCCGGCATGCGGCTCGCCGGAAACCAGCAGCACGCGCAGGTGCTCGCGGATCCCGTCGATGGTGGCGATGGCGCGGTTGTTGACCGGGGTCAGTTCGCCGGCGAGCGGCGCCGCTTCGATCTCGACGATGTTGTCACCGCCGTGCGCGACCTTGACCTTGACCTCGGTCTTGTCGCCCGGGCGGACGTTCAGGGTGGCGGTCTCGATGCCGTCGGTGCGGACGGCGACTTTGACGCGGCCGATCTTGGCCGCATCGACACCGTTGTCGATGACGCGGAACGACAGCGTCTGGTCGGAGCCGACGAGGCCGAAGCGCGGGGCATTGTCGATCGCGACGCGGCGGTCGACCTCGCCGTCGTGGCCGGACAGCAGCACGTGCAACGGCGCATCGAAGCCGAGCGCGGCCTTGGATTTCGGCACGTCGTGCACCTGGCCGTCGGTCAACAGGATCGCGGCGCCGATGCGCTCGGGCGGCACGTCGGCCAGACCTTGTGCCAGCGCGGCGAAGGCGCGGGTTCCGTCGGCGTCCGCCGCATCCGAACTGACGCTCAATTCGCGCAGATCGATGCCGGGCAAGCGACCGAGCTGGTCGGCGATGGCCTGGCGTGCCGCCTCGGTGGTCTGCCTCCGGTCGGCGAGGTTCTGGCTCTGGCTGCGGTCGGTGACGAGGGCGACCACCGTCGGCAGCGGCTCGCGGTTCTCGTGGTCGAT
This sequence comes from Ancalomicrobiaceae bacterium, assembly GCA_031291595.1. Lineage (GTDB taxonomy): Bacteria > Pseudomonadota > Alphaproteobacteria > Rhizobiales > Ancalomicrobiaceae > CAIYYN01. The sequence goes on from JARLIU010000214.1 coordinate 6,547, forward strand.
GGCCGGATCGAGCAGGGCGAGCAGGAACAGGATGGTCGCGCCGGCGCGCATCCAGGCGCCGGGGATGCGGCGATAGAGGGCGTAAAGGCTGGCCGTGCCGACGAGGATGGCGGCGGCGACGACGACCCAGGTCTGCACAAGCGGGGCGAACTCGACACTCAGGTGCATGTCACTGCCCCAGCCGTTCGAGCAGCGCCGGCACGTGCACCTGGTCGGCCTTGTAGTTGCCGGTCAGCGTGTACATGACGATGTTGACGCCGACGCGGAAGGCCATCTCGCGCTGGCGCGGCTCCGGCGGTACGGTCGGCAACAGGAAATCGCCGTCGTCGGTCACCGCCCAGGCGCCGGCGAGGTCGTTGGAGGTGATGATGATGGGCGAGACGCCGTCACCGGGCCGGACCGGCCGTTCGGCCGCCTCGGCCGGCGTTTGCGCCGGCGTCGCTTCGACCCACATCTGCCCGCCGTCGAAGCGGCCGGGGAAGCTCTGCAGCAGGTAGAACGACTTGGTCAGCACGTGGTCGCTCGGCACCGGCTCCAGTTCGGGGATGTCGAGGCCGGCGAGAATGCGCCGGAGCGCGCTGGTCTCCGGCGTTGTCCTGCCGAGGGCATTGTCGGTGGGCTGGCTGAGCGCGTCGCGGGTATCGAACAGGATCGTGCCGCCGCCCTTCATGAAGGTGTCGATGCGGGCGAGCGCCTGGGGGCCCGGCTGCTGGGCGCGGGCATCGACCGGCCAGTAGAGCAGGGGAAAGAACGCGAGGTCGTCCTTGGCCGGATCGACGCCGAGCGGCGGGGCGGGTTCGAGCGCGGTGCGCTCGGACAACAGCCGGGTCAGGCCTTCGAGGCCGCGGCGGGAGACGTCGTCGAGCTCGGCATTGCCGGTGATGACATAGGCGAGCCGGGTGCCGAGCGCCGCCTCGCGGTCGAAGCGGTCGGCCGCGGCCTTGTCGCGCGTGGCCTTGTCGGGCGTGGGGCGGGGAGTTTGGGCCGCGGCCGGTGGCTGCGGCTTGTCGATTGGTGGCGGCATCGACTGCTGCGCCTGGATCTGCCGCTGGGCCTGGCCCTGGGCTTGGATGCCGTCGGCCGAGGGTTGCAGTACCGGGGCGATGCTTGCCGGTGCCGGCTGCGCCGATGCGGGCGGCGATCCGGCGAGCCCGAGCGCGGCGAGGCCGAAGCCGGCGGCAAGGGCAGCGATCACCCGTCGCCGGCGGCGGGCGAAGGCGCCGGAGAGGAACAGGACGGCGAGCGAATCGAGGCCCAGGCAGGCGAGCGCCGCCAGATAGACGGCGGGCTTCAGGTCGGTCGGGCCCTCGACCGCGTAGCTCTCGACCGACGCGCCGTTGAAGGCGGAGACGTCGAGCGGCTTCAACGTATCGTCGGGGCGCAAGGGTTCAAGCGCGACGAAAGCATCCTCGCTGCCATAAAGGCCGGGCGGATGCTCGCGGCTGGCGACCAGCTTCACCGCAGCTCCTTCGGCGATCGGCTTTGCCTCCGCGCTCGGACTGGCGGCGCGGCCGTAGGCGTCGAGCAGGCGCAGCGGCGGCAGCACGTGCTTCACCCCTGCGTCGTCGGGCGTGGCGTCGCCAGCATGCGCGGTGGCGGCGGAAAAGGCGACGATGCGGCGGAGCATTTCGACGAAGGATCCTGACAGCGGCAAGTTCGACCACGAGGTATCGGCGGTGACGTGGAACAGCACGACCCAGCCGTTGCCGAGCCGGTCCGCCGTGACCAGCGGCGTGCCATCGGCCAGGCTCGCCCAGGTCTTGCGGTTGAGGTCGGGGTTCTGCTCGGCCAGCACCTGCCGGGAGACCAAAACGTCCTTCGGTACGGCCAACGAGGCGAAGGGGCCGCCATTGGAAAAGCTGGCGAGCGCCTGCGGCTGCGACCACGACAGCGCGCCACCGAGGCTGCGTTCGCCCTGGCGCAATTCGACCGGGATCAGCCGGTCGCCGCCCTTGATGGCGGCGAGGCGCGGACCGGCGAAGCGCACGAGCACGCCGCCCTTCCTGACCCACGCCTCGAGATTGGTGATGGTGTCGCCCACCAGCGTGCCGACATCGGCCATGGCGATGACCGAGACGTTGGCGCGGGTGAGGTCGGCGACCGATTTGGCGAGATCGTCGCCCGGCGGGTGACGCACGTCGGCAAACGGTTCGAGGGCGGCCTCGAGATAGTGCGTCGGCGACAACAGCGGCTGGTCGAGGTCGGAGGTGGTGCCGGAGACGACGCCGACGGCGCGGCGGCGCCAGCGCTCGTCCAGCAGCTGCACGGCGCCGACATGGCCTTCGCCGGAGATCTCGACGCGGGCGATATCGTTGCGGAGCTCGGTCGGCAGGTCGAAGCTGCCGGTCGCCGCCGTCTTGCCGACGTCGAAGCGGGCGTCGGTCTCGGCGATGCTGCGGCCCTTCTGATCGATGGCGACCAGTCTGGCTGTGGCCGCCGCGCCGGCCTCCGCCCGGACCGCGGTGACGCTCAGGGATTTGAGGCCGTTGTCGGTGGCGACCAGTCCGATCGGCAGCGGGCTGCCGCCGATATGCAGCGTCATCGGTACGTTCGCAGCGATGTCGGCAAGGCCGTGGCCGAACTGGCTGCCTTGGGCATCCGCCAGTCCGTCGCTCAGGTACTCGATCGAGCCGGGCGGCGCCTTCTCGGCGCTTTTCGTCAAGCCGGACAACAGTCCGGCGCGATCGGGCACCCAGGGGCGCGGCTCCAGGCCTTGCAGGCGGGAGCGGATCTCCTGGGCGCTCGCCGGATCGAGCGATTGGGCCGGACCGTCGGCGGTGGCGACGAGGGCCACCGGGCGGCCGTGGGCGTCGGCATGGTCGACGAGCGTCAGCGCCAGCGCCAGGCGATCCTTCCAGGTGCGCGCCGCGGCCCAGCCATTGTCGACGATCAGCCAATAGGGGCCTGAGGCGGCATCGGCGCTCGATTGCGGCCGCCAGATCGGTCCGGCGAGCGCCAGGATGAGGGCGCCGGCAAGCGCCAGGCGAATGAGCGTCAGCCACCATGGGCTGCGGTTCGGCGTCTCCTCGGTCTTGACGATATCGGCGAGCAGCCGTGTCGGCGGGAACCGGATCTCGCTCGGCCGCGGCGGCACGAAGCGCAGCAGCCACCAGATGGCCGGCAGCAGCACCAGTGCGGCAAGCAGCACCGGTGCGGTGAAGCCGAGCGGCAGCAGACCCATCACGTCAGCGCCTCCCCGAGAAACGCATCGCCCGCCTCGGGCAGCAGCGCATGATGGCCGGGGGTTGCGAGACGGGCATGCAGGGTCAACAGCGGCTCGGCCGCGGATCGGTCGGTGTGGTGCAGGATGTAGCTCCAGCCAAGCTGGCGTGCGAGCGTCTTCACCTCTTCGCGTTCGGCATCGAAGCGGGCGCGATAGGCGGCGGCCCAGCTCTCGGCGCGTCCGGCCAGGATACGCTCGCCGGTTTCGGGATCGCGGAACTCGATGCGGCCGGCGAAGGGAAAGGTCTCCTCGGCCGGGTCAATCACCTGCACGATATGGCCGCGCGTGCCGGCGCTGGCGATGTCGATCAGCGTCGGCGCAATGGCGGCGATGCCATCAAGGAAGTCGCCGACCACGATCAGGTCCTGGAAACGGCGAAAATCCTGCCCCGCCGGCAGGATCGGACCGCTTGGTATACGCACGAGCGCCCGGGCGACGCGTTCGAGCGCCCGGCGGTCGGGCGTCGGCGGCATGAGGCCGGGCAGGCCGACGCGCTCGCCGCCGCGTGCCAACAGATCGGCGACCGCCAGCAGCAGCACGACGGCGCGGTCGCGCTTGGTCGTCGCTGCGAGGTCCGAGCGGTAGTCCATCGACGGCGACAGGTCCGGCCACAGCCAGACCGTATGGGCGCTCTCCCACTCGCGCTCGCGCACCTGCAGATGGTCGTCGCGGGCGGACTTGCGCCAGTCGACGCGGGAGGCGGCCTCGCCGGCCGTGAACGGACGGAACTGCCAGAACGTCTCGCCCGGGCCGGACTGGCGTCGGCCGTGCCAACCTGCCGCCACCGTGGCGGCCACCCGATGCGCCTCGACCAGCAGGTCGGGCAGGGCCGCCGACAGGGTTCTCGCCGATTTGACGAGTTGGGCGCCTGCCTTGTCGATCACCAATGAGTTCCTCGTCTCAGGTCGGCGCCAGATCGTAACACGGCGCGCTGGCCGGATCCGTCGGGATCGATCCGGCCGATGATCCGGCGACGGCCGCAGGTGCAGCCATCGCATGTCTGCCGATGGCCGTCATCCGACGCGCTTCTTGGCGCGGCCGATGATGTCGCGCACCGTCACTCCGTCTGCCCGGGCGGCAAACGTCAGCGCCATGCGATGCTGCAACACCGGTTCGGCGAGCGCGACGACGTCGTCGATGGACGGAGCCAGCCGCCCATCATATAGGGCGCGGGCTCGGACTGTCAGGGTGAGCGCCTGGCTGGCGCGCGGGCCGGCGCCCCAGGCGACGTGGCGGGAAATGTCGTCCGCCTTGCCGGTCTCGCCCGGTCGGGTGGAGCGGACGAGTTCGAGAATGGCTTCGACCACCGACTGGCCGATCGGCATGCGGCGCACCAGCCGCTGCAGACCCATGAGTTCGTCGGCGGAGAGCACGGCCGTCGCCTGGGTGTCGCTATCGCCGGTGGTTTCCAGCACGATGCGGCGTTCGGCGGCGAGGTCGGGATAGGGTACGTCGATCTGCATCAGGAAGCGGTCGAGCTGCGCCTCGGGCAACGGATAGGTGCCCTCCTGCTCCAACGGGTTCTGGGTGGCGAGCACGTGGAACGGGCGCGGCAGGTCGTGTCGGGCGCCGGCGACGGTGACATGGTACTCCTGCATCGACTGCAACAGCGCCGACTGGGTGCGCGGGCTGGCGCGGTTGATCTCGTCGGCCATCAGCAGTTGGGCGAAAACCGGGCCGTGCAGGAAGCGGAACGAGCGCGTGCCGTCGGGCGATTGGTCCAGCACTTCCGAGCCGAGGATGTCGGAGGGCATCAGATCGGGCGTGAACTGGATGCGACGGGCATCGAGCCCCAACACCGCGCCGAGCGCCTCGACCAGACGGGTTTTGGCAAGGCCGGGAACGCCGACGAGCAGGCCGTGACCGCCGGCCAGAATGGTGATGAGTGAGCGCTCGACCACGCCCTCCTGGCCGAAGATGACCTTGCCGATGCCGGACTTCACCTGCGTGAGGCGCGCCACGGCGGCCTCGGCCTCCGCCACCACGGCACTCACGTCGACATCCTTCACGGGAGAATTCAGGCTCATGCCGAGGCGACCTCTATTGCTGGCTCGTCGTACAGTCTGGCAGCAGGAAGCTGTCACTGCATGCTCAAAATGTCGAGAGGACCATAAGACAGGCGATCGCGGCCGTTCAATGGCCGCAGGCGCGGGGGCGTCCGGCGGGCGGCAGGCTCGCGCGGACTGGACGCGGACGGCGCAAGGCGGCTAAGGGAAGCGCTGAGAGTCTTGTGGAAAGGAAGCCGCCATGACCGAAACCGAACGCTCGCCCGACAACGCCGCGCCGGAAACCGAAGCTGCCGCGGCCGATCCCACCGGCGCGGCGGCGACTGCGCTGCCCGACCGGTTGTCGGTCGATCCGTCGAGCCCGCATTTTGTCGCGGACGTGCTGCGCATGGGGATCGGCGTGCGCTTCAACGGGGTCGAGAAGCACAATGTCGAGGAATACTGCATTTCGGAGGGCTGGATCCGGGTCGCTGCCGGCAAGGCGCTCGACCGCAAGGGGCGGCCGCTGACGTTGAAGCTCAAAGGCGCGGTCGAAGTGTGGGTGAAGGGGTGAGATGCGGTCGGCCTTAGGGCCGACGAAAACGCCCAGTGGACGTTTTCAAGCATCGAACGCGCCGAGCTGGGGCGAGGCGCCGGGGGAACGGTCCCGACCTTTGGTCGGGACGAAACGCCCCGGTGGGCTTTCCGAGTGACGAACGCGCCGAGCTTCAGGCGAGGCGCCGGGCGGCAAGCGGCGTCGGCGAGGCGCCGGGGCAAGCAGCGAGCCGAGGCGAACCGGCCGGAAGCCTGAGCCCAAGCTGGCGCTTCGCCAACGTCTAAATATCATTATATTGCAATGTGTTCGTGGAAATTTCCTGGGAACGGCGGGTCCGCCGTTTACTCTCCGGCAAGCCTTGCAACCTAACGTCCGCGTGGTTTCGTTGTTTTCTACGGGCACGGAGGGGCGCCACGTTGGATACGACGCTGTCGGATCGCATCATCGATGCGAGCGCCGAAGCGATTGTGGTTACCGATAGCCAGAATCGCATCGTGCGGATCAATCCAGCCTTTACCTCGATTACGGGCTACACGGCCGAAGAGGTCGTCGGGCGGCCGCCATCCGCGCTGAGCTCCGGCAAGCATTCCAGGTCGTTCTACAACGATCTCTGGTTTGCGCTGAAGACCAGGGGCTACTGGCAGGGCGAGATCTGGAACAAGAAGAAGAACGGCGAGACCTTTGTCGAATGGGTCTCGATCAACCTGCTCTACGATGGCGATGGCAATGTGACGCATCACGTCGCCTTCTTCTCCGACATTACGCTGCAGAAGGAGGGTCACGCGCGGATGCAGCGGTTGGCGCACTACGATGCGCTGACCGGCCTCGGCAATCGGCTGCTGATGCGCGACCGGCTCAGTCAGGCGATGGCTGCGGCCAAGCTGGCCGGGCGCTATGTCGCGGTCCTGTTCATTGACCTCGACCGCTTCAAGACGGTCAACGACGAGTTCGGGCATGGCGTCGGCGATGCGCTGTTGATTTCGGTCGCGGCGCGGATGAAAGCGATCCTCGGTTTCGACGATACGATCTTCCGGCAGGGCGGCGATGAATTCATCGTGATCCTGCCCAATATCGAGCATATCGATGGGGTCAAGTTCCTGGCGCGGCGGCTTGTGCACGAAATCTCCAGGCCGTTCCAGCTGACGGACTTGGGTGTGGAAGTCGGTGCCTCGATCGGGATATCGATCTATCCGATCGATGCGACGTCGATCGACGCGCTGCTGGAGATGGCCGATCTGCAGATGTACCAGGCAAAGCGCACGGGACGCGGCCGTTTCTCCTTCGGCAGCGCCTTGCAGTCCCTGGCGGCGGATCAGCGGGGCTGACGTTGGCGCTTGCCGTTTCGAGCGCACGTCGCCATGCTACGACGAGCGGGTGGAGCTTCGCCTCCGGCTGCGTCGCCAAAACCCGCCGTCGACACTGGTCCGATCCGACGATGCCTAACGAGCCGATGCCGGCTGCTGCCGGCGGCCTTGCCGTGCTGATGACACGCGCCCGCGAAGCCGGCGGCGCGCGCGGACCCGCGCCGGTCGAGCGCTGGGAGCCGGCCTGCTGCGGCGCGATTCCCATGCGGATCGCCGCCGACGGCAGCTGGGTCTACATGGGCTCGCCGATCGGCCGCGAGGCGATGGTCCGGCTGTTCGCCTCGGTGTTGAGGAAGGACGCGGACGGCGTGACCTATCTGGTCACGCCGGTGGAGAAATGCGCCATCGAGGTCGACGATGCGCCGTTCGTCGCGGTCGAACTCGCTGCCGAAGGCGCCGGCGAAGGGCAGCGGCTGACGTTCAGGACCAACGTCGGCGACGTGGTCGCGGCCGGGCCGGAGCATCCGCTGCGGTTCGCTATCGATGCGACAAACGCCGGGGTCAAGCCCTATGTGCACGTGCGCGGCCGGCTCGAGGCGCGGCTCAATCGGGCCGTCGCGCATCAGCTGATGGAGTCGTGCGTCGATCATCCTGCGGACGGTACCGACTGGGTCGGCGTCTGGGCCGGCGGTGAGTTCTTCCGTATCCTTCCTGCTGGCGAAGCGCGATGACCGGCCCCCGTCGCAGCGATGCCGGTCGCGGCGCCGATGCCGGGCGCTATTCCGCCGACAGCTTTGTTCGCCGCGCCGCTCCGCACATCAGCGCCGACGCGGCGACACTGTGGCAGCGGCCGCACTACGGCGACCGTCTATGGCAGGAACAGCTCGGCGCGGCGGTGGCGGCCGGCCGACGTACCGGCACGTCGGTGCCCTATCCGGCCGGCACGCGGTTCGGCGGGCGCTACCGCGATGCGGCCGTGCTGTTCGGCATCATCGATCACGGTCCGGACGCACGGCTGATCCTGACCGAGCGTACCGCGCATCTGAATTCGCATGCCGGGCAAGTGGCGTTGCCGGGCGGCAAGATCGACGCGGGCGACAGCCATCCGATCGCTGCGGCGCTGCGCGAGGCGGAGGAGGAGATCGGCCTCGATCCCGCGCACGTCGAGCCGATCGGCTATTTCTTTCCCTATCTGACCGGGTCCGGCTTCCGCATCGCGCCGGTGTTGGCGCGGGTCAGGCCGGGCTTCAGCCTCATCCCCAATGCCGACGAGGTGGCCGAGGTATTCGAGGTGCCGCTGTCGTTCCTGATGGACGACGCCAACCACCGCATCGCCAGCCGGGTGTTCGAGGGCCGCACCCGCTACTTCTACGAGATGCCCTATGGCGATCATCACATCTGGGGCGTGACCGCCGGCATCATCCGGCAGATCTTCGAAGTGGTCTACGGGGTTGGCTGAGCCGCGGCGAGAGGATGGCCAAGCTTCAATCCGGCGATCCAATTGCGGATCGGCGCTTCGACCTCGGGCTCGCCGATGGTCAGATGGTTGCCTCCGGGCAGGCGCACGAAGGTCTTGGGCTCGATGGCGGCTGCGAACAGTTTTTCGCCGAAGCGGATCGGCACGGTCCAGTCGTTATTGCCGTGAACGATCATCAGCGGCGCGTGAATCGTGGCGATGTATCGGTCCGAGCGGAAGCGGTCACGCATCAGATAGCGCACCGGGAAGATCGGCAGCATGTTGGCAGCGACATCCTCGATCGATGAGAATGGGCTGTCGAGGAGCACGCCGGCAAAGCGGTGCCGTGCCGCCAATTGCGCCGCGACGCCGGAGCCGAGCGACTGGCCGACCAGCAGGATCTGTTCCGGCTTGCGGCCGAGGCCCTTGGCATAGGCGAGCGCGGCTTCGGCGTCGATCAGCAGGCCCGTTTCAGACGGCCAGCCGGTCGAGCCGCCATAGCCACGATAGTCGATGGCCAGGACCGACAGGCCGAAATCCGCCAATTGGTCGATCGGGTCGACGACGTGGCGCAACGTGCCGCCGTTGCCGTGGAAGAACAGGGCGAGCGGCGCATCCGGGCCGGCATCGACGTACCAGGCGACCAGCGTCTTGCCATCGCGCGTCTTCAGCTGGATGACTTGTGTCCGTTCCGCGGCTTGAAGGCCTGCCGCCTGCGGCGTGACCCGGCGCGGATCGGGATGATAGAGGAGGAGCCGCTCGCCCAGGAACAGCCCGGCGCAAACAGCGGCATAGCCGATGACCAGCGCGGCGACAATGAAGGTGGCCGTTTGCATTCTGTGGTCCACAAGCTATGCCCGTCGGCCCGGTTGGTACCGCAACCGTTTTCGTCGGCCTCGACACTACCGGCCATGCCAATGGTAGCGATGATTTGAACGGAACGCCGGCGGCACGCCGCAGTTAGGCTCCAGAGGGCCGCAGTTAGGCTCCAGAGGAATGTCTCAGAGGCAATTTGACGGCGCGCCGTGCGTCGCCGTCGCTTAGGCGGACATCAGCTATGATATGCAAATCGATCGCAACACTCGCCAGCGCGCTTTTTGTCGCAATGCCGCTCGTCGCATCGGCCGGTCCGGCGTTCGCGCAAGGACTGCGGGGTCCCGCCTCCGACCCACCAAGAGGCGATGCGTCGCGGATGAGTTGCAACGAGGCCCGTCGGCTGGTCAGGGAAAGCGGCGGCGCGGTGCTGTATACCGGGCCCGGCCTCTATGATCTCTACCACCCCAACGGTGCGGCTTGCCATAGTCTGATGCAGGTCACGCAGAGGGCCTACATCCGGACCAGGGACACGGCCCAATGCCTGGTAGGCTATACGTGCGTTGAGCCGGATCGACTTTTCGACTGGAACCGCTAGAGCGGCGACGAGTTCGTCTGTCGAACAGGGGGCGCGTTGCGCGACGATCCGCTTTGACGGTCGCCGCGCCCACGAAGCTTACATCTTGCCCTTTTCGGCGCGTTCGACGTAGGAGCCGTCGTTGGTGTCGACGACGATCCGGGTGCCCGACGCGATATGCGGCGGGACCGAGGTCTTGACGCCGTTCGACAACAGCGCCGGCTTGTACGACGAGGAGGCGGTCTGGCCCTTCACCGTCGGCTCGGTCTCGACGATCTCGAGGATGACGCGCTGCGGCAGTTCGATCGACACCGGCACGCCCTGATGCAGCGCCAGCTGCACTTCCATTTCCGGCTGGAGATAGACCTTCTGGTCGCCGACGACATCCTTCGGCACCACGACCTGCTCGTAGTTCTCCTGGTTCATGAAGGTGAAACCGTGGTCGTCTTCGAAGATGTAGGTGTAGGCGCGCTCGTCGAGGAAGGCACGCTCCACCTGCTCGGTCGTCTTCCAGCGCTCCGACACCTTCACGCCGTCGGAAATGCGGCGCATGTCGATCTGTGTGGTCGGCGTGCCCTTGCCCGGGTGGAAGCTCTCAGCCGAGAGCACGACGTAGAGCCTGCCGTCCATATCGACGACGTTGCCTTTGCGAAGCGATTGTGCGTTGACCTTCACGGAGAGTGTTCCTCTAGCGTCCAGACAAAAGAAATTGGCGGCGCACCCTGTCGGGCCGCCGCGGTTGGCGTCTCTCCTGACATTTTCACGCGCGGAAGGGAAGAAGTTTTCGATGACTGGGTCCAAGTCTTGGTGGAATCGGGACATTCACGCCGACCGCAGGCCGTTCCTGGCGGCTCGCGGGCGTATCAAGTCGGCAATTCGGGCGCATTTCGAGAGGGACGGCTTCACCGAAGTCGAGTGCTCGGCGATGGCCGTCTCGCCCGGCAACGAGGCTCACCTGCACGGGTTTTCGACCGAACTGATCGGTCCGGACGGGCGCCAGCGGCAGCGCTACCTGCACACCTCGCCGGAATTTGCCTGCAAGAAGCTTCTTGCCGCCGGCGAAACCCGCATCTTCGATTTCGCCCGGGTGTTCCGCAACCGCGAGCGCACCCACCTGCATCATCCCGAGTTCACCATGCTCGAATGGTATCGCGTCGGCGCGCCATACGAGATGCTGATGGCGGATTGCGCGGCGCTCATGCGGCTGGCGGCGGAGGAGACCGGAGCGACCGCTTTCCGCTTCCGCGAGCGCCGCTGCGACCCGCAGGCCGTGCCGGAGCGGCTGAGCGTCGCCGAGGCCTTTCGCCGTCACGCCGGCGTCGACCTGCTCGCCACCCTCGATGCTTCGGGCGGGGCCGATGCCGTGGGCCTCAAAGCCCAAGCCGAGGCGGCGGGGGTGAAGACGGCGGCGGACGACACGTGGAGCGACATGTTTTCCCGGATTCTCGCCGAAAAGGTCGAGCCGCATCTCGGCGAGGGCAGGGCGACGATCCTGTGCGAATATCCGACGCATGAGGCGGCGCTGGCGCGCGCCTGCGCCCATGATGCCCGCGTTGCCGAGCGGTTCGAGTTTTATGCCTGCGGCGTCGAACTGGCCAATGCCTTCGGCGAATTGACCGACGCGACGGAACAGCGCGCCCGCTTCGAGGCCGAGATGGCGGAGAAAGCCCGAGTCTACGGCGAGCGCTATCCGATCGACGAGGATTTCCTCGATGCACTGGCCGAGATGCCGGAGACGTCCGGTGCCGCACTCGGCTTCGAGCGTCTGGTCATGCTGGCTACGGGGGCGAGCCGCATCGATCAGGTGATCTGGACGCCGGTCGCCGAGTGAGGTCGGTCAGCCGGCTTTCAGGCGCCGGACGAAAGCATCGACTTCGCCGTTCAGGTCCTGCGCCCGGGAGGCGACGGAGCCGGCGAGGTCGTAGAGCCGGGTCGACGACGTGCCGGTCGCTGCCGCCGCATCCTCGACACTGGCGATGTTGCCGGTGACCTGCCGGGTTCCCTCTGCCGCGTTCGCCGTATTGCTGGCGATCTCGGCGGTGGCCGTCGCTTGTTCTTCGATGGCGGCGGCGATTGTCGTCGAAATCGCATTCAATTGGCCGATGGTCTCGGCAATGCGGCCGATGGAGCGCACGGTCTCGTCGGTGGCGCCATGGATCTCGGCAATCTTGGCGGCGATCTCTTCGGTGGCGTGGGTCGTCTGGGCCGCGAGCTGTTTGACCTCCTGTGCTACGACGGCAAACCCCCTGCCGCTGTCGCCGGCGCGGGCCGCCTCGATCGTCGCATTGAGGGCGAGCAGATTGGTCTGTGCGGCGATGGCGCCGATCAGTTCGAGCACCTGGTTGATCTTGCCGGCCGAGGTCGACAGCGATTCGACGTGGCCCTCGGTGGCTGTCGCCTCGCTGAGCGCGACGCTGGATATTTCCGAGGCGCGATGCACGTGGCCGGCGATTTCGCGGATCGAGGCCGTCATCTCCTCGGTGGCGGTGGCCGCCGTTTCGACGCCGGCGAGGGTCGTTTCGGCGGCATGGGAGGCGGCCTGCGACTGGTTGGTGGTCGTCTGCGCGCTCGCCGACAGGCCCCGCGCGGCCTCCTCCATTTCGCCCGACGACCGGGCGAAGCTCTCGACGATCGACTGCATGCGTTCGACGAAGCGTTCGGTCTCGCCGCTGCGTTCGACGAGCCGGCGGGCGGCGGCCTGCTCGGACAGGGTGCGCTCGCGGCGGTCGGCCTCGGCCTGCATCAGTCCCTTGCGGAAGACATCGACCGAGCGCGCCACCGAACCGAGTTCGTCGCTGCGCTTGAGGGCGGGAACCGCCACATCGAGGTGGCCGGCGGTCATGCTCTCCATCACGCGGCCGATGGCGCCGATCGGTCTGGCGAGGCAGCGGTCGAGCCAGACGATGCCGAAGATGGCGAGCAGGACGACCACGCCGAAAGCGACGATCATCACCTCGACGGTCTTCGCGCGGATGGCATCGAGCGCGGTGAGGTCGACGGCGGTGACCGCATAGCCGAAGACGACCTGCTTGTAGTCGGTCGCCGGCACGATGATGAGGCCGAGATGATGGCCGGCGATCATGCCAGCATCGATGATCGCGGTATCGCCGTTGCCGGCGACATGAGCGGTGGTGAGCGCGGCGATCCGGTCGCGTTCCTGTTCCGGAAAGGTCGAGGCGAAGGTCTTCAGCGTCGCGTCGCCCTTGAGGAACAGCGCCGCCATCGTCGCCTTGCGCTTCAGGACGTCGTCGAAGAATTTCTGGTCGAAGCTCATGCCGAATTCGACCGTGCCGATATGCGTCGCCCCGTCGTGCACCGGCGTGACGGCGCGGATCCCGAGCCCTTCGACGCCGAATTCGAGCCCGCTGACGCGGGTGCGGCCGGCATTTGCCTCGACGACCGTATGGCGGAAGGACGACAGATCGTCGCCGAATTTCTCGGGCTTGTGCAACCGCAGGAACGAGGTCGCCGGGGGTAGGTGAAACTGGAACTGCACGACGCCGAGCGGCTTCAGCGCGGCGAAGACCGGACCGAGCCGGGCAGCCAGCGCCGCCCGGTCGCCGGCCTTGAACGCGGCGATCGTCGCCGGATCGGATGCGATCGCTTCAGCCAGCGTAGCACCGCGTCGGACCTCGGCATCGATGGTGTGCAGCAGATCGTCGGCCGCGGTTCGAGCCTTTATTTCGGCCGAGGTGTCAATCGTTTCGGTGATGCCGTAGATTCCGGCGCCGCCGACCAGCGTAACGGTCAGCGTGGCGATGGCCATCATCAGAATAGCGGCTCGAGTGCGGATCTTCATCTAGCGCCCCGGCGAAATACGTTTGGCGACGGCCTGCCGCATTAGATGTTATCGTATGCTAATATCCAATTAACATTATCCGTAAGATCTATCGGTAATGAATAGTGCGTATCGATCGAGACAATTGATCCGATCTATCACGGCAATTTGTTGGTTTGCCGGCGACAGCGGCTGTATCAGGGGACCTCCGTCCGGATTTCCTCTCCATGAAGCTCCCGCATATTCTGATCGCCGTCGGCCTCACCGTGATCTGGGGGCTCAACTTCGTCATCATCCGCTTCGGGCTGGATCACTTCCCGCCGCTGTTGTTCGCCACGCTGCGGTTCGTCGCCGCCGGGCTGCCGGCGATTTTCATCCCGCGGCCGAAGATGGCGTTCGGCCGGCTCCTCGCCATTTCGGCAACCCTGTTCATGGCGCAATTCGGCTTTCTGTTCTCGTCGATGCAGGTGGGGTTCCCGCCGGGCCTCGCCTCGCTGACGCTGCAGGTGCAAGGCATCTTCACCGTCATCCTCGCCGCGTTCACGCTCGGCGAGCGCCCCGGCCGGCGCAATCTGCTCGGGCTTGCGGTCGCCTTCGTCGGATTGGCGGCGATCGCTTCCACCGTCGGCACCGGCGGCGTGACGCCATTCGGCTTCGTGCTGATGATGCTGTCGGCCTTTGGCTGGGCGTCCGGCAATGTCATCCTCCGCTCAAGCCCCAAGGTCGACATGTTCCCGCTGATCGTGTGGATCAGTGCCCTCGCCGTTCCGCCCTTATTGGTGCTGTCGCTGATCATCGAGGGAGCGGCGGCGGACGCGACCGCGCTGGCCCACGTCGATCTCGCTGCCATCGGCTCGCTCGCCTATATCGTCATCCTGTCGACCCTGCTCGGCTTCTTCGTCTGGGCAGAGCTGCTGAAGCGCTATCCCGCCGGGCTGGTGGCGCCGTTCACCCTGCTGGTGCCGGTCAGCGGCACCCTCTCGGCTTATCTGATCTTGGGGGAGAGCTTCGGGCCGGTGCGGCTCCTCGGCATGGCGCTGATCCTCGTCGGCATTGCCGTCAATACCCTGCCGGTCGAGCGGATCTGGCGACGGAGGTGATCAGCCGCCGATGAGGGCACGGGCCTTGGCCCTGACGGCCGAAAGCTCCGCCTCGCTGGCGCGTGACTTCAGTCGGGCATTGCGCTGCCGCCAGTCGAGGGATTTGATCTGATCGCTCAAGGCAACCGACGCTGGCACACCGGCGATTGCCACCTCGAAGGGATAGCCCTTGATGCTGGTCGTCAACGGGCAGCACAGCATCAGGCTGGTACGGCCGTTGTAGGAGGCGGGCGACAGGACGAGCGCCGGGCGGTGCCCTGCTTGTTCGTGCCCTGCCTGAGGATCAAACTCGAGCCACACGATGTCGCTGGCGTCGGGGACATAGCTTGGTGCCATCACCAGACTTCCGCGCCGACTGGCTGGCCGGTCGACACCTCGCCGTGCATGTTGTCCGCGGTGATGCCGGCAATGAGCGCATCCAACGATTCTTCCGGCCGGCGAACCGGCTCGATCACGATGCGCCCATCCTCCTCGCGTATGTCGACCAACTGATCGATCTTGAGGTTCGCCGCGCGCATCACGGCGGAAGGCAGGCGAAGCGATGCGCTGTTGCCCCATTTCTTGACTTGCACCTGCATGGCCGGCTCCGTATCTACAATGTAGACACATCGATGACCTTATGGCGGCGGCTTGTCAAGACATCCCGCCGTCAGTGCCCGGCGAACTCCACCAGCGTCGTCACCGGCACGTTCATGGCGCGCAGCCTGTCGGCGCCGCCGAGGTCCGGCAGGTCGACGATGAAGCAGGCGGCGACGACGTCGGCTCCCAAGTTGCGCAACAGCTGGGCGGCGGCGGTCGCCGTGCCGCCGGTGGCGATCAGGTCGTCGACGAGGACCACTTTCTCGCCCTTCAGAATGGCGTCGGCATGGATCTCCATCTGGTCGACGCCGTATTCCAGGCTGTAGGCGATCGACACGGTGTCGTGCGGCAGTTTTCCCTTCTTGCGGATCGGCACGAAGCCGGCGGAGAGCTGGTGCGCCACCGCGCCGCCGATGATGAAACCGCGCGCCTCGATGCCGGCGACCTTGTCCAGCTTCAGTCCGGCGTAGGGCTGCACCAATTCGTCGATCGACTGGCGGAAGGCGCGCGGATCGCCGAGGAGGGTCGTGATATCGCGAAACAGGATGCCGGGCTTGGGATAGTCGGGGATGGTTCTGATGGCATCGATGAGGTTCATTAGGTTTGGCCTTTGAAGGACGGTCCCGGTTCGGTGCGCTGGGCGCGTCAGATGCCGTCATTGCGAGGCGAACCCGAAGCAATCCACTCTGTCGTCGCGCTGCCAGAGGGCTGGATTGCTTCGGCTTCGCCTCGCAATGACGGAACGAATGGTTGGCGCAGTCGTGGCGCCAGGGCTGGCGCGCGCTACTTCAACACCCGCCCCGCCACCGCGTCCAACTTCGCCAGCAACTCCGGATCGCGCTTGTCCGGCGCGGTCATCAGGGCGAAGTCGAGCGAATGATCGGAGCCGATCGGGCAGGCGGGGTGGTCTGCGGGGAAGTCGCTGGCGAAGCGGGCGACCAGGCGGCGGGCGTTGTCGGCATTGGCGAGCAGCACCTTGATCACCTGGGCGACGTCGACGTGGTCGTGATCGGGGTGCCAGCAGTCGTAGTCGGTGACCATGGCGACGGTGGCATAGGGGATCTCGGCCTCGCGGGCGAGTTTCGCCTCCGGCATGTTGGTCATGCCGATGACGTCGAAGCCGGCGGACTTGTACCACAGGCTCTCGGCCAGCGTTGAAAACTGCGGCCCCTCCATGCAGACGTAGGTGCCGCCGCGCACGATGGAAATGCCCTCGGCCTTTCCCGCAGCTTCGAGCCGGTCCATCAAGCCCGGCGAGGTCGGATGGCCGAAGCCGACATGGGCGACGCAGCCCTTGCCAAAGAATGACGACTCGCGCCTGACCGTGCGGTCGACGAACTGGTCGACGAGGACGAAGGTGCCGGGGGAAAGCTCCTCCTTGTAGGAGCCGGTCGCCGACACCGAGACGATATCGGTGACGCCCAGCCGCTTCAGCCCGTCGATGTTGGGGCGGTAGTTGATGTCGGAGGGCGAAAAGCGATGGCCGCGGCCATGGCGGGGCAGGAAGGCAACCTCGGTCGTCCCGATCCGGGCGCGCAACACGTCGTCGGACATCGGCCCCCACGGGCTTTCCACATGCTGCCAGCCGGCGTCGGTCAGGCCGGGAAGATCGTAGAGCCCCGAACCGCCGATGATGCCGATCAATGATTTCGCCATGATGCCCCAATCCTTCGCGTGGCCGTCCCGCCGGCTGGCCATC
>JARLIU010000028.1 GCA_031291595.1 Ancalomicrobiaceae bacterium
GACGGCGACGGACGTACTCTTCATCCTGATCCACCGACCAGCCTCCAGCACGGCTGCCGGCACCAGTGCCGGATCAGTCCACGGCGAAACTGGGCGAGACGACTGCATCAGACAAGGCGGCCGTCACCGGAGGGATACGAATCAGCGATCCGTCCCGCCGAAAAGACCCAGAGAGTCAGGTAGGGAGGCCCTTGGTATAACGGCTCGCAAAGACACCCAGAACACCCTACGGGAAGGGGTGCTGATCTTCTCAGCCATTGAACTAAAAGAGATTTGTGCAAGGCTCAAAGTCAATGCGATGCACGAGTTTATGCCGTTGCAAGTCGCTCCGTCGGCCGGCACGACGAGGTTATCTGGAGGTGCTGCTCCCGATATTAGTGACCGGAGCGCTCTTCGCCCGTATATACGCCAGGCAGGCCAACGACCTCACACTGCCTAAACCATAGACCCGACTGTCAAATCGCACTGCCGACATCGTCGGGCTCACCATGCTGCAGCGGATTGCTCACCCAGAATCCGCCATTCGGCGTGACGACCGACATCGTCTCGAACCACTTAACCGGATCGCGGATTTCCGGCCGCAGGATATTCGGCAAGACCTGGACGTCGTAGAGTTCTTCGACGGCATTGAGGAATTCGATGCTGCCGAGGATGTCGCCGCTCGCCATATCGATGGCGGCGACGCCGGCGATCAGGTCGCGTCCCTCCGCCTCGATCGGCAGATGGCGCGGCCCGCGGCTGTCGCGCAACTTCGACATGCCGACGAACAGAACGCCGCCATGTTCCGCCAACCCATGAGCGAAGCCGGGCAGCTTGGCGAGTCTGTGCTTCTCGCCAGAGACCGCATCGATCCCGAGCAGCAGGCCACGGCCGCCTTCGAGCACATACAAGCGCCCGCCGAACAGCCGCGGGGAATGCGGCATCGACAAGCCCGCCGCGACGACGCGCCCGCTCGGCACTTCCATGAGAACGCCGCCCTCGGCCATGCCGTCGCGCCAGCCGCGCGCCTCGTTGGATAGCCCCAGCATGGTCACGTAGCGCACCGCGCGACCGGCGAAGGCCATGCCGTTCAGGTGGCAGCGATCCTCGGGCGCGAATTCGGTAATGAACGGCGGCCGCCAGATCGGCGTGAAATTATACTGTCCGTCGATCACGCACACGCAGGAATACCGGGTATTGACGGCCACGACGCGCGGGCCATCGAGCACCATGTCGTGCAGGTCGCAGGTCCCGGTGAAAAACATCGAGCGCGGTACGAACACCGCGTCGTAATAATCGGGCCTGTCCGGCAGATCCTTGGCGATGCTGGCGACGTTGGCGAAGACGAACAATTCGTTCAGCGTCGCGATGGCGATCCGGTTGCCGTCGCAGCCCAGCCCCATCGGACGGAAGAAGCGATAGAAATGGCACTGCGAGACGACCGGCCGGCTATCCTCTGTGCCGATCATGACGAGACGGTTCGGACGCGTACTCAGCGCCAGCGAGCAGCGCTGCCGGCTCAAGATGGCAAGAAAATGACCGGTCTCGCGGATCTCGATCGGCGTCCTGTCGTCGTCAGCTTCCATTTCGATCATTCCCCAAACCGTTGAGTTCAAGCCCTGAATCGCGACCCGGTACAATTGGGTTCTTGTGGAGATCCTGCCAAATCAAATTGGTCTTGCCGACGAATGCGTGTGAGGCCGACATATCTACGACGGAAAAAGGCGAAGACGCACCCTGCGCCAAGCGTTTCTCGGCACGGCAGAGTCACGACAACTACGGGCATCGCTGGACTCCTTCAGTTGTCACAAACCGACCGAGTCAAACGGGATTTGGCCGGTTACCCGATTTTGGGTCAGGTTCTCGGCAGCACGGGCAATTATTGCGCAGTCTTTGCGCCGCGTTCTCGCCTCGTCAGGTCAAACATGCCACTCGATCCGTCCCTGACCGGCAAATCGCCTACAGCGCGCTACTTTGTTCAAGTCGCCTAAGCCTATTCCTTTCTTCCTCCGTGAGGTCTTTCTGCTGCTCTTGCGTCAAAGCACCATTGCCAAGAAGCCTAAATGCGCTGTTTGGATCATAGCTCTGCTCGTCCGGCTTTTTGCGCCGCTGGTCCGGCTGCTGCGGCGACGACGGAGAATCGCTCGCGCCGCCATAGCCGAGCACCTCGACGATGATGATCGACGGCTGATCTTTCGCCGCCGTTTGCTGTGTCGACGTTGCGGCCTGGGCCGTGGCGGCGGTCGTATTGGAGGACGACGTCAGCGCAGCCACCGGCGGCCCTTGCGTCACGGGAACCCCGACACTGACACCGCCGACCTGGATGTTGAAGGTATTGAGGATGAACAGCGCCGCGATGTTGAGATTGCCGGACACCCGGATGCCGGCCGCGCCGGCGTCGACCGTGCCGCGTGGGGCGACCAGATCGACATTGCTGAGGTTCGGGTCCTGGCCAGGCACGCTCAACAGCGCACCGATGCCGGCGCCGGTGACGAGTCCGGCCGGATTGACCCTGGAATACCCATCGGCATCCCAGATCAGCGTCAACGGCGGATAGGCGGCCGAGCTCTTCGGGCCCTTGCCGGCGTTGAGATTGCCGTTGGCGCTGAACATGTCCACATTGCCGCCCTGCTCGGTAAAGATGCGGCTTTGGTCGACGATCACACTCTGGTCGGTGTAGGTGAGGATCGAGCCGCCCTGCAGGGTGAGAATCCCTTCCTGGTTTGGCTTGGAATTATCGGTCGCGTTAGCGCCGACGAAGATGTTGCCGCCGGGGCCAATGATGGCGATGTCACCGCCGGACTGCGTCTCGACCAGCGAATGTTGCATGTTGAGATCGCCGGTCGCCATCGTCACCGCTGCGCCATTGGTCGCCGTGGGCGTATTGTCGGTATAGCCGCGCGAGGCGGGGAATAGCGTGGCGATCGTCTGATAAGCCCGCGCATACTGGTGATAATAGGGGCTCGCGGTCGCATTATAGTCAAGACCAACCTTGGCGATGAAGTTGAGGAAGGCGCGGTCGACCAGCAAGTGCTGCTGGACCGACGGCAGCGTCTTGAGCGTCGCCCATGCCTGATCCGGCGTATCGTTCAGCATGGCGGCGATATCGCTGAGGAAGTCGATGCCGCCGGTCCCGGCCTCGGCGGGGTCGACGTAATCGGCGATGGCCGCCGCATAGTCAATGCCTGGTCCGACACCGAACAGGGCATAGATGTTCGCGCCCTGCGCCGGCAGATAGGACTTGACTGCGAGATTTCCGAGGTTGCTGCCGTCGCCAAGGGTCTGAATGCCGGTGATCACGTTTGTTGCGCCGATCGTGATCCAGTTGCCGGCATTGCCAGGAAGGCCTGTGAAGAACGGCCCGAGATTTCGCCCGGCCTCGATCAAGACCGTGCCCGGACCATAGATCGCAAAGGTCGAGGATTCGTCATAGGCGTTGCCACTGCTATCGAGAAGCTGCCGGGCAATGATGTCGCGGCCGGCGATGACGCTGGTGATATCGCCCGGATCGTTGTTCTGGCCGAGAAGATCGGTATCGATGATATCGAGGCCGGCCTCGATCTTCGCCGGCTTGATGAGACTGAAGTCGCCGGTGATGTCGGTGCCGGCATAGAGGATGACGGGCTCGGAATCGTTGGCGTGCAGCGCGGAGGACGGCACCGAGGCTGGCGCGCCGAGCAGATCGAGTAGGGTCGACGCAGTCGGGTCGGCCATCGCCAGCGTCTCGACGTACGGTTGACCATTTTGCAAGATCGTCGTGGAAATCGACTGCGCGGCCGTCAGGTTGATGGTGCCGTTCGGCGACTGATAGATCGTCACGCTGTTGTCGAGGAAGATATTGCCGCCGAGCGCCGCCGCATCGAGCGTCGCGGGCTGGATGCCGTCATCGTGGCCACCACCAATTCCCGGGATGATGTTTCCGGTGCCGCCGCTATTCGCATTCTGAAAGCCCAGCTTGGCGAAGAGGAAGTCGGTGACGCCAGACCCGTTCACGCTCGGCTGCAGCGTATTGAGCGTGATGTCGGCGGCAACGCTGGTCACGGAGACGCCGCTTTCTACCCCGTAACTGTCGAACATCGCACCGAGGCCGGCCGGCATTGACGTGGCCAATGAGGCGAGGCTGGTGCCAAACTTGGAGGTATCGAACGGAATCCGCGTCGGATCGAACGTGTCGCCCAGGGTCACGGCTTGACCACTCGAAATCGTGATGAAGCCATCCTGCTCGGCCAGCACCAGCGGCAGCGGGATCGTCGCGCCGGGCACGGCCCGGCTTCCATACGTCAGAGTAGTTAGCACCGTAGGTATTCCGGTCACCGGATTGTTGGGATCGGCGGCGATGGTGCCGCCGACCTGGATCAAGCCGGTGCCGCGCCCGACATAGAAGGTGCTGCTGTAGAGATTGCCGCCGGCCTGGACGACGAGATCGCCGCCGCCGAAATAATGCGCCACCGCCGGGCTGGTGACCGACGTGCCGCCGCTGACCTGGATGGTTTCGGGCAGCGAGGCAGAGATGTCGTCGATATCCTTGCCGGCCTTCAGCGTGACATTGCCGCCGCCGAGCGCGCCGACGCCCTGGAAGAACGTGCCGTAGTTGACCCAGGTGCTGTTCTGGATGCCGCCGGCGGAGGGGTCGAAAGGGGCCGAGACGGTGCCGGTCGCTTTGCCGTCGACGTAATACCACGCACTCCAGAATTCGGTGGTGGGAAGCCCCGCGATGCCCGTCTGCTTGCCGGTGGAGTCGACCGGCGTTTCGATGCCGACGATATCGCTGCCGACGACGATCGACACGGCACCGCCGCCGGTTCCCCAAGCGGGATCGGTGACGAGGCCGGTCGGCAGATAGGACGCTTGGGAGGTGGCGGTCGCCACCTGAAACGCCGGGATGACAGGCGTCGTGAAGCCATCGACGGACGTGGCGGCCGCGCCCGCCGTGTAGATCGCGCCGGGGGCCACGGTGTCGAGAAACTCGACGCTACCCGCGGCCGTGATGGTGATTGAGCCGGTGCCGGTGCGAAGCACGGTCGGCACGTCGATCTGAAGATAAGTGCCCGTCGAGTAATTGTAGTTTGGATTGCTGTAGGTGGTGTGACCGTCGAGCGTGACGCTGTCGCTCGGGCTCGTACCGGTCGCGACGGCGCTGGACGTCACCGTGATGACCGCGCGGGGGTCGGCCGTCAGGTTGCCCGCGGCGGTAAATTGCGTGCCGGCCACGATCGTGTAGGAGAAACTGCCCTGGCCGCTGACCGAGATCGGCATCAGGCTCGCCGCCGTCGTGGTGTTATAGTCGATGATCGGACCGTTCGCCGCCGGATTATTGGCGATCTGGTTGGCCGGGCCGGCGGCCGGGTCCGTCATATTGATATTGGGATTGAGCGCTTCGTTGATCTGAGGAAGATACGGCAGCACTCTCAGGTAGTAGCCGGCCCCCGCGTGGTAAGTGTTTGGATCGGAATACCGGTCTGTCGAATAATTGCCATATAGTCCGCCATAGTAATGATAGTCGCTGTAATAGGTTGAACTCGAGCTTTCGTAGCTGGTTCCGATCACCGGAGGCGGCGCCAGCGGCAGAAGTGGCGGCGGTAGAGCGTTCGACGCGGGATTTTCCTGGAAATAATTAGACAGGAATTGATCTAGACTACTTTCATACGAGCGCCATGCATTGACATAGGTCGTATAGCTCGAATAGCTCGCCGGATTGTTGTTGAAGGTCCCAACACTTGCGGGCTCGCCGGTGATATAGTTGGCGCCGACATAATTGTTGGTGAAGGCGGTCAGATAGGCCGCATAGGTGGCATAATCATTCGGATTATTGTCGAACGTCGTGCCTGACGCGCCGACCTGAAAATAAGTTCCTTTCGGGAGGTTCTCCAGGCTCGCGATCGCGTCCAAATACCCGCCCTCCGGATAGATCGAGGAACTGCCGAGGATCATGCCGAACCAGACGTCTTGATCCAGGCTGTTCCACGACGCTGGAAATGAGGCCACGACCGGCGGGGCGGCGATCGAGGAAATCCCAGGCATCGTGGAAGCGCCGAGCGCGGTGGCCATGCTCTGATAATTCGTCTCTGCCGCGGAATAGGACCCAAGGTTGAGACCTGCCGGCACGACGGGAGCAAACAGCGGATCCGTGGTCTCGTAGAATCCGTCGCTCACGGTGGCGTTGATCTGGACGTTGTTGACCGCCGCGAGGCTCAGAACCCCGGGTTCGCCAGCGTCGATGCCGCCGACCGTGCGATAGACCGGTACATAGGCGCCGCCGGGCCCGGTGAAGGATCCGGCGCCGAGATTCCAGTTCGAGGCGACGGTGATGTTGCCGCCGTTGACAGTCTTGGACGGATTGACGAGATCGATCTCGGGACGCAGATGCAGCGTCGAGCCGAGGCTGACGCCGGTGGCGCCGGCGAAGTCGACAGCAATGGCCGAGGTGTTGAGACCGTTCTGGACGAAGCCAACCAGCGTGGTCTGGTAGAAGCCGATGTGGTTCTGGTTCGCGGCACCGGCAGTCGGCGTGAAGACGTCACCATTGGTGGTGGTACCCGACACCTTGCTGCCATTGGCATTGTACCAGCCGGCCGGGTCGATGATGCCGTCGAAATGGGTCGGCCCCGCCACGCCACTATTGTCGGTCGTGCTCCAGATCGCGTAGGCGTCAAGCACGGCACCCGAGCCGTTGGGGCCATCGTTGGCTGTGGTGACGACGTTGCCCTGAAAGCTGAGATTGACGTTTCCATTGGTCAGGATCGGCGCACGCAGAATGATCACGCCGCCGGTGTTGTTGATGTTCGCGCCACCGGGACCGCCGCTGACATTGACGACGGCGCCGGAGGCAACCGTGATCGCCCCGGACCCTTGGACATTCTCATAGCCATAGGTCGCATTGATGGTGCCGTCAGGCGTTCCGGTCGTGCCAAGCGTGATCGTGCCACCGGTCTGCACGAGCGTCGATTCGCCCTTGCCATAGTTCGGATCGGCCGGGCTGTCGGCGCGATAGGTGGCGATGAGCTGGCCGGTCGAGCCGATCGTCACGCCGCTCGCGCCCAATGTGCCTGCCGCCAGCGTGCCGGTGCCGCTGCCGTAAAGCTGGATCGTGCCGCCAGTGGGTCCGCTGGCGTCGATACTGCCGTTGACGATGATGCTGCCATTGTTGGCGACGAGGAGCACATTGCCCGATGTCAGGGTCTGGCCGGTGGCAATGGCGATGTCGCCCTGGCCGAGTTGAACGGCGAAACTGCCGGTGAAGCCACTGCCGATGGGGAGATTGCCCGTGAGGCTGCCGGCGTTGAGCGAGAAATTGCCGCCGAGATCGTTGAAGGCCGCGCCGCCCAAGAGCGTGCCGTTCAGCGTCGCCGTGCCGGTCGTCGCGGTCTGGATGGCGAGCGAGCCCGCATAGCCGTTGCCGGTCGCCGAAACGGCAATTATGGCGCCGGTGTTGATCGCGACATTGCCGGCGCTCGCGGTCAGCGTGACGGTGCCGCCGGGCGCGTCCAACGTTTCGTCGAACAGCACGATATGCGAGCCCATGGCGACGATGGCGGCGCCGGAATTGAGCACAACATCGCCGGTACTCGCGACCAATGACACCTTGCCGGCCAGCGCGACGACTGTTCCGCTGTCATTGATGCCGCCACCGGTCAGGGTCAGTGCGCCGCCGATATCGCTTGGCGACAGCACTGGTGCGGTCCCGGTGCCCTGCGTTACGCTCAGGAGCCCCGTCGTCGTCAACGATTGAATGCTGCCCGCGTCGGCGACGACGGCCGGCGCCGTCAATGTGACCGCCGCCGACCCCGCGTTGACGCTGCCACTACCGCTGAAGACGATCTGCTGGCTGGCGCTGAGACCGATGGATGCGAAGCCATTCAGCACCGTGGCCCCGGCGTCGAGCGTGAGCACCCCGTTCGAATTGGCGGTCGCGTTGATGATAAGCGTGCCGCCCGATCCGGAGATGAAGCCGATCGTATTCGCTGTCGCCTGGCTGTCGGTCAGGACGACATTGTCCGCCGTAATGGTCGTGGTACCTCCGGCGCTATAGAGACCACTGCCGTCGAGCGTCAGCGTGCCGATGGGATGCGCGGGATCGCCGAGATTGACGCCGTTGGTATCGTAGGAATTGAACACCGAGGCGCTGGTCAAGGTGACGGTTTGCGCGCCGGCCAATTGCGCGATGAGCGCCGGCGACAGGGTCAGGCCGGCGGCGTTGACGGGTGCTGCGCCGAAATTGATGGCGCTGCCGGCGAGCGCGATATTGTTGCCGGAAATCTTGGCCGTGCTGTCCAGCGCGACGTTGCTGGCATTGAGGGTCAATGCGTTGCCGCCTGCGATCGTGGCACCGTCACCGATGGCGATATTGCCACCGGCGGGAAGCCTGGGCGGCGTGAATGTGTAGTTGCCGAAGGTATGGCTTTGAAAATTGTAGTCGCCGCCGCCAGTGACGGTCACGGTTGCCGGGACGCTCGGAATCGTGCGCTGAACAGTTGCGGCCTTGCCGTTCGACACTTCGAGCAGCGCCGCCAAGCCGCCGCCGCTAAAAGCCTGAGTGTAGAACGACGTGATCGGATTGGCGTTATCAAGAATGTAGGCACCGTCAGGCGTGTAATTGTTATAATGGTTGAAATACGATAGAGTTCCGCTCGACTGGGTCCCTGACAATGTCGCATTGGCGCTTCCCAGATGCAGAGTGGTCGAACTGGTCGATGATACGGTGCCTTGGGCTTGGATCACGCTTCCGGGCAATACCGTGACCTGGCCGGTTCCTGCCGCCGCCAACGGGATATCAGCGACTAAGTTATCGTGCGAGGTCGTCACAGCCAGATAGGTGAAGTCGGTGCTGCTCGCCTCGGGGTTGGCCACCAAGAGGAGATCGGGTGCGGTCAGGGGATGCGCGGCGTCGGTGTCGACGACGACGCTGGCCGCCGTCGGCGTGATGTAGGTGCCGTCGCTCTTCTGCGTCCGCGTGCCGCCGATGAGCACGCTTTCCGCGCCGAGGTTGCTGATCTGGTCGCTGTTAAGGACGATATATCCGGCGATCGCAAGCGCCGCCGGCTCGGCCTGATCGAGTGCCAGCACCAGGAGATTGGTGCCCGTGATATCCACCAGACCGCCACGTCCGCCGGTGGCCGGCGCGAACAGATTGGTCGCATGGAGCGAGAGCGCATTGGTGGCGCCGATCACCAATTGGCCCGCATCGGCCGGCAGGCGTGGCGTGGCCGTGCCGGCGGTGGCGGCGAGCTTGGCGAAATAGCTGTTGCCCGACGTGATGTCGATCTCGGAATATTTGCTCCAGACCGCTTTGGACTGAATTTCAAAGAGCGCCGTCTGCGACGACTTCGCCCCGGTGATGGCATTGCCGAGCGTGCCCGTTATATAGATCGAGCCGTCGCGCGCGACCGCGTTGACGACCTGCGCGCTCAAGTTGGTCGAAACCACGACGACCCGATAGGCGCCGGGCAGCGTCGCATAGATCGCCGGCAACAGCGTATAGGCTCCGGCCGCGATGCCGTTGCCGCCGGCGAGCGTCACCGACGTTCCCGCAGCCACGGTCGTGCCATAGAGGGGATCGTTCGCCGCCACGGCGGCGTCGTAGGTCGGCACCAGCGCGTAGATCGCCTGGCTGCTCGCAGCGCCTGTCAGAACGTTGCGGTTGCCGCCGGTTCCCGCGACGAATTCCGTGGCGTAGATGTCGCCGCCGCCGCTGAGGTCGATGACTGCGCCGGCCTGCGTATCGACCGTGGCGCCATTCAGCACGATGGTCTTGGCCGGCGGCGCGGTCATCGCCGGAAAGCCGGTGGGGCTGGACAAAGTGATGGCAGACCAAGCGGCGCCGTCGACCGTCGTGCCATAGGGAAGATCGAGCCCGGCCGCCGAGACCGAGGTCAGACTGCCCGGCGTCAGCGTGAGCGACAGGGTGGGGACTACTGTCGGGACAAAGACATTGATTGTCGGCGTGAAGACGGATGGCAGGCTCTGCCCGGCGCTCAGCCCGAGCTGGATCGTGCCGAGCGGTGCCAGCAACGCGCCTGACTGCACGATATTCGGGGCATCGATCACAATCTCGCCATCAACTGAGAGCGGTGCCACCGGCGCGACACCGTTCGAGTGAACCGTGATCGTGTTGATCGTGCCCGCGCCCGTCGCCGAACCACCCGACATCAGCAGAAACGCCGAGTCGGTGGTCGGATAGACCTCGCGCGCCGTCAGCGTGAGATTGTCCGGCACCAGCAGCATGCCAGGGGATTGGATGATGCTTTGCGAGGTCTGATAGCTAAGTTCGCCATCGAGGCCGCTGAACAGCCGGATATCGCCGCCGCTGCTGAAATTGACGTTGGCGGCGTTGGCGACCGAGGCATAGCCCGTCAGATCGATCTGGGCGGCGGCATTGATGTTCAAAGTGCCATCGGACAAGGACGGTCCACTGCTTCCCGAGCTCATAAGCCCGCCGCTGCCCAGCACAACATAGCCGGCATCGAGATTGACCACCGTGCCGCCGATCGAGGCGTTGGTATAGGCGGGGTTCGTGACGCCGGCCGGCAGCAGGGTGATATTGCCGGCGAGAGTCAGCGCGTCTGGAACCTTGACGGTGACATTGCCGCTGAAGGCGATCGTCGAGGCCATCAGCGTCACGGAGTCGAAACCGCTGTTGCTCAGCGTGTCCGCGGAGAGGAAGGCCACGCTGTTCTTGGTCGGCAGCAGCGAAGCGAGTTGCGCCGGGGTCGTCGGATACCCCCCGCCGGCGAGGGGATTGAGCGAGGATGTCGTCTCGCCGCTTTGCGGAACAATGATCGCGCCGTAGGCTCCGGCGGTAGTGCCGACGATCAGCGTGCCGCCGGAGGCTTGCGCCGCACCGCCGGCGGCATTCACCGTGCCGTCGAAATAGACGGACTGATATTCGCCTGGGACTCCATAGGAAACGGCCGAATCCGGGACCAAGGTCAGCGTGCCGCCATTGCTCCAGATCGACTGAGCGACCGTGCGCGCCGTCCCAAAGCCCTCCGAGGCGAGGGCATCGACAGCGGCGCTGCTGCCGGCCAGATCGAAACTCGAGCCCGGCATGGCGACGATGGTCCCGCCGCCCAGCGTGATCGAACCGCCGGAAAGGACGCTGCCGGTCTGATAGGTCAAGACAAGCGGATTGGGCACGTAGACGCCGCTGACATCGAGCCTGGCGTTGGCGCCGATCCAGACATCCAGCAGTGCCAGCGTGTATCCGCTCGCGCTGGCGGCTGGCGAGCCATCGTTGGTCAGCGTGATGCTGCCGCCATGGGCGGTGATACTGCCGAGCATGGTGACCGGACCGGCCGCCGTCAGCGCGATGGCTGCCTTCGGTTCGCCGATGATGGCAGCGCCGCTGTCGACGAGAATGCCGGCAGAGGTGCTGGGATCGCTCGTGCCGCCATAGACATAGGGCAGTTGCGTCAGCGACAGATTTGTCGGCTGGCGCAATCCGGTCTGAGCGAGGCCGAGCATTGCGAAGTCACGCAGCGCGGTGCCGCTCGCCGGCAGCTGTGTATTGCCAGTAAGCAGATAATTCTGTTGCTGCAGCAGAACCGTGGTGCCGGAGGTGACCGTCGTGCCGCCGTAGGTGCTGGTCAGCGCATAGGACGAGAAGCCGTTGCTGGAAAAGAACGAGGCGGGCAGCGCAAGTTCGCCAACCTTGGCGCCGGACCGCGTGGACGTGATGGAGGAGACCCCACCGATCTGGATGGTCGGCGCCTGCAGCGTGAAGGTGCCGCCCTGCGCAAGCCCGGCGCTATAGATCGTTCCGTCGAGGACGACATTGGCCTGATTGGGCCGGTTCAGGTCGGTCGGTGCGACGTTGCCGGGCGGCGACCCCTGGAAATCCTGCCACGGATTCACCCAGCCGCGGTTGGTCCCATTTGCGACATAGGTGAGAAGCGACAAGTTGCCGCCGCTTCCCTTCGGCAGGCCGTTGGCGGCGGCGGCGAGCTTGCCGTTCGGCTGCAGATAGCCGCCGCTCGACACGTCGACGACGCTGCCTGACGCCAACATGATGCTTTGCGTCACGTCGAAGACCGGCGTGGTCGGACCGTTGGAGTTGAATGTGCCGGTGGCGCTGGACTCGATGTAGGTCTGGATGGTGACCGAGCCGCCATTGATATGCGCAGCGCCCTGCACCGCCGCGGTAGCGCCGGCATCATTGACCCATAATCCGCTGACGTCGAGCACGGCATCCGGGCCGATCGTCACTTGCGATACGGGAGGCGCGTTGCCGGGCGTCGTACCACCGGTATAGCCGGTCAGCGAGATCGATCCGGCATGGGCGGTCAGCGTACCGTCGATGCTGGTCACGCCGGCCAGCTTGATGCTGCCGCCCGGCTGGACGATCAGCGAGGCGCCCTGCGTCATCGACAGGGCGCTGGCGCCCGTGATCGAGATCGAGGCGAAACCGGACGTCGACAGGCTGGCGGTCGAGAAGACAAGTTCGGACAGGTTGAACGGGATGCCGCTGCTTTGCGTCACGATGCTTGCTGTGGGCAGCTTGAGCCTGGAGGTCATGTCGAAATCGGCGCCGAGAGGATCGGCGGCGTCGCTCTGCAGCAGGACGCTATCAGACACGGGCGCGCCGAAGACCGTCACGAGCGCCAGCGAGAGCGAGCCGCCGCGCGGAAGCTGATCTGGCGACGTCTGGGCCCCATTGGTGCCCGTCCCGGCCAGGGCGAACGCCGTCTGCCTGGAACCGGTGAAGACACCGCTCAGGAGCGTGCCCTCGAACACCGGATTGGCGGTGGTGACGGTGAGGTTGCCCGCGCTGATGCCGTCGACGTAGCCTTGCTGATAATAGCCGCGGGAAATCAGCGGATTGGCGTAGGTTTCCGTAATACCCCAATGAGAATGAACGACCGTGAAGGTGCCGGCGACGCCGATGTAAGTGAGGGTGGGATCGGCGGCGGAGATGCTGTAGAGACGCCCGTCCGACCCCACAAGCGTCGTCGTCTTGATGGTCTCACCGGTCAGCCTGAGCCGGCCACCCGAAACATTTATGACCGATCCGAATTGCTGCAGCACGTCGTTGAACGGCAGCGTGCCGGAGTTCGCATTGGTGAAGGTGAGTGAGCCGCCTTGGGTCAGGCGCTGGTCGATGGTCTGAGGCAGATCGTTGAGATAGCCAGCGCCGGTCGCGCTGAACAGCGGCGAGCCAACCCAGGTGAGGCCATCGGCGCGCGTGCCCGATTGCCGCAGATCGATCGTCACGGTCGTGCCGATCAGGTTCTGCGCCAGCGGGCTGTCGGCGACGTCATTGGCCGTGACCTTGAACGTATAGAGATAGTCCTTGACCGACGCGGTGGCGTCGAGGCCGGCGAGATCGATGACGCTGCCGCTCTCGAGCAAGACCCGGCCGGTCGGCGACTGCGTCAACGCGAAATTGGCAGGGACCGCGGTCGAGACCGTCATGGCCGCACCGGGCGCCAGGATGAGCGCCCCCTCTGCGCCGCCGGCGGTTCCTCGCATGTCCATATTGTCCGCATTGATCGTGATCGACGGCGGCACGAAAGCGGCAGTGGAGGAGGCCGGGATCGTCTCGCCGTTCTCCTCGGGCAGTATGGTCGTGACGCTGTTGCCGCCGAAAGTGAGCTGCTGATTGGCCGTGATCGTGATCGAGCCGGCGCGGGTCAGGCTGGTGCTGGCCTCGGCGAGGCCGAGCTGGTTCACGAGGTCGCCGACGAGCGTGATGTTGCCCCGCGTCGCCGTCAGCAGGCCATCGACATCATTGGTCACGACCGCGCCGCCCGTCACGGCTGCCGGCGTGTAGACCACGGAGTTCTGGGTCGGATTGATCGCGGTGACGCCGAGCGCCGTGCCGCTGGTGGGTTGATTGAGCCAAAGCAGCGAGCCCGCGGCCAGGATGATCTGGCCGGCCGAGGTGCTGATGCTGCCGTGATTGGTGACGCTCGGTCCGAGCAGCGCCACGTAGCCGCCGTTGTCGAAGCCGCTGACGTCGGTGGAGATCGAGGCGCCGGCCTGAACCAGGATGCCCTGGTTGATCTGGTTCGGCGTAATGCCCGCGGCCATGATGAGCCCGGGGTTATTGCCATTCGAACTGGCATAGAGGCCCTGCTGCAGGAAGGCCGTGTTGCCGGCGTCTTCGGCCGGCGGCGCTAGCACCGGGCTGCCGTCCGAGGTCAGAACCGGCGCACCGTTCACCGTCACGGGGAGATAGAGCCCGCCCATGGTGGTCTTGCTGAAGACGCCGACATTCGCATTGTTATAGGCGTTGATGTCGAGGGTCGAGGCGATCAACGTATGCACGTTGATCTGGCTGGTGCCGCTGAAGATGATGCCGTTCGGGTTGATCAGCAGCACCGTGCCCTCGGCCTTGATCTGCCCAAGGATCTGGCTCGGCGATCCCGTCGCATCGATGCGGTTGAGTGCCACCCAGGCATTGCCGTTGGTCGAGTTGCCGCCGGTCTGGTCGAAATGCAGCGTGGTGGTCTTGCCGACATTGAACTGCTGCCAGGTGGCAATCGCACGCTGCGCCGTCTGCGTCACCGTGACCGTGGTCTGGCCATTGTTCTGGGATTGCGTCGGCGCGTTGGCGTTGACCCAGAGGTTCGGCGTGCCGGCCGCCACCCGCGGATCGACGATCAGGCCGCCCGGCGACAGTCCGTCGGTGACATTGCTCGGCGTCCCTGCCGCCACCGCCCGTGCCGCACTCTGCAGCGCCTGCATCGCCTGAACGGCTTTCGTCGCCCGCGCCAACGAATCCGCGCTTTGCTTGGCGATCGCCTGCGCCTGCTGCGCGATCGCCTGTGCCTGATCGCTCGCCAACGTCCCCGACGTCGGCGCCACATAGCCGAGCGGGTGGGCATCGGCGACGTGCGAGCCCACCAGCACAAGCGCCAAGACGCTCGTGCCGGCCAACAAGGCTGCGCGATCGAAAAGCGAGTGGGCGCTCTGCCGTCCAATCGGGCAAGGCTCGCTCGCATGGGCGGCCGCACTGGTGATCATGGGGCACTGTCTCGGCAATTGCGTAACTCCTGGATCGATCGTGGCCCAAGGCGGCCTGACCTGGCTCTCAAGGAAAAGACGGAATGCCGAGAAAAAATGTGAATGAGATTCTTCACGAAGATTCCGTGACAACGTTGCACGCGGCATCCCGCCAGTTCAGGGCGCCGACGGATCAGTTGTTCCCCGCCAGGAACTCGATCTTTTCACCCGAACATCGGACTTGGCCGGATACCGGCTCCAGGGTCCGCCGCACTAACTCAACAGCAAAATGCCGCCCGGCAGCGCGTGCGGCTTGGCGTCGAACGCGTACTCGATCCACGTCAAAACCTCGTCGATGCGTCGGATGCTGAAGCGACCGTTGACCGGATTCCGCCCCAGCGATGGGTTCATCAAAATGACTTTGCCCGGCCGATAGCGGTTGATCTCCGCGATCACGTCCGTCAGCGGCGTCAGGTGAAAAATCAGAAACCCGTCTTGCCAGGCCTTGGCTTCGCCCGGATCGACGGCAACGGCCGGCTGAAGCCCGCGTGCATCATAACTGACTTGCCGGTTTGTGCCGACCGTTGCGACCTGCTCTGCGATTTCGACGCGCAGGTCGCCGTCGAAACACGTGACGCAAACCGTCGATCCGACATTGCGCACGTCAAACCGGGCCTGGTGCGCGATCGTGCGGCCGTCGCCGGCCAACACCTCCAGCGTTCTTTGAGACGTCCTGTCAAAGGCGGCTTCGCCGGCAATCAGCCTGACGTGATCGCCATCCCCGCCGGATGATGGAACTGCGATGCTCGTCTGCGAGTTCATGCGCACCGAAATGTCGCCGGCGAGAACGATGCTGCGTTGTTCACCCGTCGCGGTGCGATAGTCCGCCGTGAGTTCGCTGAGCGACGGCCACAACTCCAGCGGTGGCCGTACGAAGGCATAACCAACCACGCTCGCGACCAGCGCGCCGGCGCCGCCAAGAACGGCGCGACGACTGATCAGTGGCGGTGTCCACACCGGCAAGTCCGCGCGCGCCCTGACCTTGGGCCCGACCAGCCCGAAATCCCGCCATCGACCGATCGCGGCGGCATAGGCTGCTTCATGCGCCGGACTTTGCTCGCGCCATTGCCTGACGGCCTCGGCGTCACGCACGTTCGCCTCTCCCGAGACGAGCAGCGTGACCCAAGCATGGGCTTCACGGTCCAACCGGCTGGGCTCGATGCCTTGATTGCACGTGATCATTCGTCAACATCCGGCGCCACGTGGCTGGCTGGACCCGCTGCAATATCTCTCTCTTCCAGAGACGTTTCTCGTGCGCCCGAAGTGAACAGGTCCTGTCGCTTCATTCGCGCGGCGCAGTAGTCCTGCGCCTCCTGCAGTTCCCGCTGAACGAGCCGCCTGGAGATCCTATAGCGCTTGGCGATCTCATCGCGCGGCAAGCCGTCGAGGCGCGCCGCCAGCAGGATCGCTCGCTGCCGCGGCGGCAGTTCCGCCATCACCACCTCGAGCCTGCGCAACTCTGCACGCGCCGCGACAATCTGCTCGGAGTCGGGCGCATCATCGACCACCAACAGCAGCGCTTCGACCTCATTGCTGGTGAGACGCCGATCTTCGGCGCGCTGGCGATCGCGCGCGGCGTTGACGGCGATGCGAAAGAGATAAGCGTCGTAATTGTGGATCGCAGCAGCACCCTTCAAGCCATCGAGACGCAACCATGTGTCCTGCAAAGCATCGCCGGCCTGTTCCGACGAGCCCAGATGCCGCGCCAGGCGTGACTTGAGATCCTCGTAGCGATCAACCAGAAGGCGTCGCAGTGCAACCAGACTCCCGTCGGTCATGGAACCTCCGCTCCGTATCCCGCACTTGTGGTGTTGCAGTCCCGCGTCGTGGTGCGCGATTGCGGCGTGACCATCAGGACAACCGGCTGCGCGAAACCTTGCGGCGGCGGCGCTCCGATGGCGAGACCACGGACCGTGTCAGTGATCATCGCATCGAGTTGGCGATCGCCGGTCGAGTCGAGCAGTTCCGCCCGGGAGACCGCACCGGACGGACCAATGCGGAAGCCGACCGCGACACGATAATCCCCGGGCTGCGTGCGTCGGTTGCCACAGAACGCTTGCCTGAGGCTCATCTGGATGCGGCCGTAATAGTGCATCACCACGTCAGCAGGCGCGGTGTTGACCCGGACGAACGGATGATCGTCCACGACGAGGACGAAAGCATCGGCGGCCATATAACGCGGCAATAGTTCGGTCCCTTCCAGCAAGACATTCAACGCCGCCTCCGGTGTGAAGGATCCCTTCACGCCCCCGGATCGCCGGCCGACGGCAAGCTCGCCGTTGTAGACAACCTCGCGATGCGCTGCGAGGCTGTAGGCATCGAGGGCGGACGCCAAAGCCTGTGCGGGGATGTCGAACGCGACTGGCGCATTTATGTCTACTGCTTGCTCATTCCGCGCCGCTGGCGCGTCCGTTCCTGCGGCGACGGTCGAATTCGCCACCAGGCTTGCACTCGCCAACAACACAGCAGCCAGCGCAACACACAGCGACCGGAAAAACGGCTGTGCAACGTGGCAGGGCTCCGGCTTCAAGTCATCGCTGTAACCGGGCACGAATTGGAGCCTAGATTAAGTCGTATCTGGAAGGGTCACCCTATCATGCCCGCCGGCATTTACATTTATGTGTCAGCCGATCGAGGTCGACGACGGCGCTATCCGTATAATAGGTGATAAAAGCACATTGGATGAAGCTGTTGCCGAACGGCCAACGGCTTCAGGCGATGTTCGCGGATGTGTACCGAAGTGGCGCGCCATTCGGGACACAGCTGCGAACATGTATGTTATTGAAATCGCGATATAATTCTTGAGAGCCTCGAAAGCCGAGGCTCGCCGGAAGTGCGGAGTGGCAGACGCGATCACCAATTCGCGCGACGTTAGGCCCGAGTCCTGCGCGCCGACCCCAAGGACAAGGCCGCAGATCTGACGACGCCAGGAGACGCGTTCAGACTGTCGATCGTGCCGCAAACGTCACGTTTCGACTGTGCGCCGCTTGATCCTGTCCCGCTTGGCCAACCACATTCTTCCAGAGTTCTCCGAGCGAACCGTGCCGGCTGATGCGGCTGTCGCCTTTCATTGCGCGCGGGTTCGCGCCCCCGATCCTCGCCCCGAGCGCGCGGCGTTCGTTGCGGCGAGCGCGCTTATGCATGGGATGACGATCGTGACAGCCAATATGGCGGATTTCGAGCTGATGGGCGTCATGATTGCAAATCCCCGGAGCAACGACCATTGATGCGTTTGTGCGCTTTATCCGTCCCAGCTCTCCTGCGCGGGGCGTTAGCGTCATGTCGTGAAATTGCAATAAAGCCAAGCTAGCCATGTGCCTTGGTTGATCGTACTGGTGCCTGCGGGCCCACCTTGTCATGATCGGGTGACGCTTTCTTGGGAGTCTCTATCGGCGGGCAGCCTCAGCGGCTTGTTTTGCCCGGGAAGTTGGTGCCGGGTGCGTGACATGTGGTTGACCCGCTCAAGTGGGCTCGTTGTTTCAGCGCTGATCGCGGGCTGCGGGGGATGCCAGGTCGCGGTAGCAGAACCGCCGCAACCGCAGCCGCAACAATCCGTGAATTTCGATATACCCGCACAGTCGCTGGAATCGGCGCTTGAGCGATATGCTGGCGCGAGCCATTTGCAGGTTCTGTATGAGAGCGCGACGGCGTCCGGTCTTCGCTCCACCGCCGTCCGGGGCATCTACACCTATGAAGCGGCGTTGCGGTTGCTCCTGAACGGAACGGGTCTGGACTATAATTACACCGAGGAGCGGGCGTTCACGCTGGTGCCTGCCGATCCCCGGCCGGAGGTGGTCCTGCAACGTCGGATCGCAGCTTTCGGACCGTTCCTGGGCAACGTCCAGGCGGGAGTGATGGCCGCGCTGTGCCATCGGCCGGAAACGCGCCCGGGCTCGTTCGCAGTTGCCATGCAGTTTCGGGTTGGTCCATCGGGCAAGCTCGAGGCTCCGAGTCTGCTGTCGTCCACGGGCTCCATCGTGCGCGACGCCGCGATTGCCGAAACGCTGGCGCAGGTTGCCCTTGCCGAGGTGCCGCCTGAGGGCCTGCCGCAGCCGATTACGATGCGCCTGCGAGCCAGCCCACCGGGCGGACGCGACGAATGCGCCGCCACACGATACTGACCGCATTTCCTATCCGGATACCGAACCCGTTCAAAGCTCGATCGAACCGCACCCATGACCGACGACGGCAAGCAGACGAGCTGGATGGCACTTCGGCAGTTGCTGGTGGAGCGCTATGACGAGTTGCGCCGCCGCTTAACGCGCCGACTCGGATCTGCGGATGCCGCGCACGAGACGCTCCACGAACTCTATGTTCGGATGGATCGGCCCGACGCGGTCGGCACGCTGCAGAACCCGACCAACTATCTTTTGACCAGCGCGATCAATCTGGCGCGTGACCGCTGGCGGACCGAGAATCGTCGCGCCCAGCGCGTCGACGTTGACGCGCTGGAGGAACTGCTGGACGAAAGTCCCGGGCCCGATCGGGTTGCCGATGGGCGTCTGGCGTTCGAGGCGTTGCGCCGCGCGCTCGACGAATTGACGCCGCGGCAGCGCGCGATCATCATCGCCGTGCGTTTCGAGCACTTGACCCAGCCGGAAATCGCCAGGCGTCTCGATATCTCGCCACGATTGGTGCGGCTTGAGCTGCAACGCGCCCTGGCGCATTGCATGACCCGACTTCAGGATAATTTTTGACGAACCGGGGGTGCAGAGGCGCCCTTCATATCGTCCAATGAGCGAGACATGGTTCCGGTGAGCAGATTGCGAAGCGATGACTGAGACGGACGAACGGCAGCGGGACGCACTACAGCGGGACGCGCTGGACTGGCTCGCGCGCGTCAGTTTGAGCGGGTCAGCCGCCGATGTCGCCGCGATGCGGTGCTGGCGCGACCAGAGCCCGGCGCATTCCGCCGCGCTTGCGCAAGCGGGACGGCTGTGGCGGGAACTGGCGGCGCCGGTCGAGGCACTGGCGCGCGAGGGCGCCTCCTCCGACCAGCGCTCGGCGGCGGGTCGGCCGTCGCGGCGCGTCATGCTCGGCGGCGGGCTTGCGCTGGCGGCCGGCATAGCGGGGATTGGGCTGGTTCGGCCGCCGCTTCAGATGTGGCCGTCGCTGGCCGAATTGGCCGCCGATCACCGCACGGGAACCGGCGAGCAGCAACATCTCGCCATGGCGGACGCGGTTTCGGTCGAACTCAACACCCGCACCAGCATCGCGCTTCACGGCTCGGAACCGGGAACAGGGTTCGATCTGATTTCCGGCGAAGCGGCGGTCACTGTCGGCAGGCACGTCGGTAAGCCATTCCTTGTCGTCGCCGCCGACGGTCGCGTCATGACATCGCAGGCCGTCTTCAATGTGCGGCGGGACGGACCTTCGGTGCGCCTGACCTGCATCGATGGCGAGGTCGCGGTCGAATGCCGGGGACGCGAGTTGACGCTTCATGCCACCCAACAGGTTGCTTATGACGCCGATGGACTTGGTGCCGTCGTTTCGGTCGATCCGGGGGTTGTCGCCGCTTGGCGGGATGGAGCGCTGATCTTCCGGAATACGCCGCTCGCCGATGTCATCGAAGAGGTTAATCGCTATCGCCCGGGCAGGATCGTGCTGATCGATTCCCGGCTCGGGCAACGGCTCGTCACGGCGCGCTTCGAAATCAACCATCTTGATACGGTGCTCGGACAAATCGTCAATGTCTTCAAGGCGCCGGTGAAGCGGCTCCCCGGCGGTCTGGTGCTGGTCGGCTGATCCTTGCCGCGTCCTGCGATGCCGCCGTCACCTTCGCCAAACCCGCAGGCGCCTCTCGACCCGGGTCTCAAATCGTTAAAAAATGATTCCGCTTTGTCGGTGCTGATGTCGTCCTTCGAGCAGGGGGCGATCGACGCTGAGAACTCAGCGTCGATCGCCTGACGGTTCCGTAACGTTCGGGACGGGTGGTCTCCGCCCGCGCTTCGGACAGAGCGGAGCTTGTCTCGTGAACTCGCACTCACAAAGGCTCGCAAATGTCCGCTCGCCACACCACCGGTCGCCGTCGCCATTCACATCCTTCGGCACGGACGTCGAGCCGGTCCCTGGTAGTCGCGCTGTCGCCGGATCATTTGCCGCGGCGGTTGCTTCTGTCCGGCGTCAGCGCGCTGGCGCTCGCCTTGGCGGCCAACGAGCCTGCCGCGGCAGCCCAGCTCGGGAGGGGCTGGAACGGGGCGACCTCGGCGACGACGTCGGCGGCCGACCAGGCGCTGCAGATTGCCCAGCAGGCGGCAGCTGCGCAGCAATCGGCTGCGACGTCGCTGGCGCGAGCGGCGCAGGCGCTGCAGGCAATGCGCACCGCCCAGAATGCGGCGCATGCGCTGGCCGTCGGCACACCTGGGCCGCTGCCCAACGGCATCGCGCCCGGCGGGCTCATGCCGGTCGCCAAACCGAACAGCACGCCGGATGGGCTGACCGCCTGGATCGGAGCCAGCGCCCCGAAGCAGAGCATCGCGGCCAATGGGACCGTCGACGTCAACGTGCGACAGACGCAATCGAGCGCCATCCTCTCCTGGCAAAGCTTCAATGTCGGGGCGAAGACCGCGCTGACCTTCGACCAGCAGGGCAACGCCGGCTGGATCGCGCTGAACCGCGTCGTCGCTGGCACGGCGCCGAGCCAGATTCTGGGCTCGATCAAGGCCGACGGCCAGGTGCTGGTGATCAACCAGAACGGCATCATCTTCGGCGCCGGCAGCCAGATCAACGTCAACTCGCTGATCGCCACCAGTTTCGACGTCGGTGCGGTGGAGGACAACTCGACGCGGACGGGGCGCACGATCGCCCAGCGCAACCAGGATTTCCTCGACTACGGGTTGCTCGGCAAAGCCGACGCCAACAACGGTCAGGGCGTCACCTTTGCGCCGACCAGTGCCGTCCCGATCGGGACGAACTCCTTTGCCTATTCGAGCTCGGGGCCGGTGCAGGTCGATAACGGCGCCAAGATCGAGAGCGGCGACGGCGGCTATATTCTGCTGGCGGCGCCGAACGTCACCAATGCCGGGCATCTCGTCGCCAACAGCGGCCAGGTGATCCTGGCGGCGGGGCAACAAGGCCTCACGCTGACCCGCGCCAGCGGCGCCGCGGACAGCCAATTCCCGGAGCTTCGCGGCTTCAGCTTTCTTGCCAGCAACTTCACCGGGTCGACCACGAGCGCGGTCAATCTCGCGACCGGCCTGATCGAGAGCCCGCGCGGGTCGATCCTGATGATGGGCGGCGCGGTCGTGAACGCGGGCGGGTTGTTCTCGACCACCAGCGTGTCGCGCAACGGTGCCATCGAGATCGCGGCCGCGAATGTCGAGATCGCGCCCGGCAGCGTGATCTCGATCCTGCCCGACGGCAATGGCGAGACCATCCCGCAAGACGCGACGTCGCTGGCCAATTTCAAGCCGTCGCAAATCATCATCAGCGGCGGGCCAGACGCAGCCGGGACGATAGCCCCGGCCTACGATTCGACGCTGATCGACATCGGCGCCAATGCGCTGATCTACGCGCCATCAGGCAATATCACGCTCGGCTTGTCGTCCGGCCAATACACCGGGACCGGTACGGCGGCAACCTCGCGGGTGTTCGTCGATGCTGGCGCGGTGATCGACGCTTCGGGGCTGGAGAACGTCACATTGCCGGCCTCGGCAACGACACTCACCATCCCCAAGCTCACCGCCAACGATCTCGCTGACAGCCCGTTGGCGCGCAACGGCTTTTTGATCGGCGAGACCATCACGGTCGATCCGCGGCTGTCCGGCGTCCGGTCGGACGGCGTCGCCTGGATCGGTTCGCCGCTGATCGATGCCACCAGCTACTACCAGCAGGTCGGTGTCAGCGTGAACCAGTTGATGACCAAGGGCGGCAACGTCACGCTCGGCGCGGCAAGCTACGCCGGGACGGGCGCGGCGACCACCGCGCCGAACGTCATCGTCAAGCCCGGCGCCGTGATCAACGTCGCCGGCGGCTGGGTGACCTATCAGGCCGGCATGATCAGCACCACCCGTCTGGTCGATTCCGCCGGCCGTATCGTCGACATCGGTCACGCCGATCCCAACGACGTCTACGTCGGAATCTACAGAGGCTTCACCGTCGACCATCCGCACTGGGGGGTGACTGAGACCTATGCGAACCCGATGCTTTCGAGCCACCACTGGCAGCCGGAATACACCGAAGGCCGCGATGCCGGGTCGCTGACGGTGAAGGCCTCGGCGGCGTTTCTCGACGGCACTGTCTACGCCGAAGTGTTTCCCGGCCTCCGGCAGATCGCCGCCGGACAGCAGGGTACGGGCACTTCGTCGGTCTATGGCGATGGGCGCGCCATGCAGGCGGCGCCGTCGCAACTGCCGGCGGGCGGCTTCCTCTTCGTCCAGGCGCAGGCGCAAGCGCAGTCCGGCTACACCGGCGGCGGCGACATTGTGGTGATGCCGGCGGCGGATTACCAGGCGTCGACCACCAATCTCGCCTACGGCCAGACCGTGCAGATCGCCGCCGACGGCACGGTGACGATCCCGAGCCGCGACCCGGCCTCCTATCTGTCGGCGGCGCAACTGTCGACCATTCGCCTGTCGGACGCGCTGCTGTCGGGCTCCGGCCTCGCCGACGTGTCACTGTCGACCTCCGGCAGCGTCACCATTCCGAAAGAGGCTACCGTCAGCCTCGCGGCCGGCGGCGACATCGAGGTACTGGCGGGTCGCAAGATCACCATCGACGGTACCGTTTCGGTGCCGTCCGGGCGGATTTCGCTGACCACTTTCGACAGCAGCTACGGCAACCGCGGGATCTCGCCGGGCGGCTCGGTGTTCTCGACCACCGCTGCAGAGGTCGGCGACCACGACATCGTCATCGGCGGCACGCTGTCGGTCGCCGGCCGCTGGGTCAATGATTTTGGAGTGGACGCTGCGAGTATCGCAGGGCCGGGCTGGCTCAACGGCGGCACGATCACGCTCTATGCCGCGCCGCGCGCATCCACCGCCTATTACGTCAATTCGGGCGCGACGCCGGCGACCTCAACCGACCTCTCCGGCAGCATCCTGATCAACCACGGCGCGCTGGTGGACGTGTCGGGCGGCGGCCGCATCGACCAGAACGGGAAGCTCGACCGCACGGCGCACGGCGGCGATCTCGCCCTTTATGCCGAGACCAGCTACTTCCAGATCGCGACCTGGACCAATCCGCTGTTGGCCGGCTTGGCCAGCGGATTCCGCGTCAACGGCCTGACCTATTCGACCGACAACGGCCCTCAAGCCTACGTTCCGATCAATCCGGACGCGATCAACGCCCGCGTCGCGATCGATGTCGGTGCGATCCGGGCGCAGGGCTTCGCCGGCGGCGGCACCTTCACGCTGACCACGCCGGAACTCGCGTTCAGCGACGACTCGGCCAGCACCGCGAGCGCCAACGCCACGCAGCTACCGCTGTCGTTCTTCTCCAGCGCCGGCTTCGCCAATTACAAGATTACCTCCTACAAGACCGACCTGATCGCCAACCCGTTCAGCAACGGGCTCGGCGGCACCGACGCCATTCTGGCCACCCAGACGTTGACGGTCGGCGCCGGTCAGACCCTGAACCTGACCCAATCGGTGCTGCCGAATGTGCTGAACGCCGCGCAGACGAGCGCGTTGCAGGGCCTCGCCAGCGGCGGCGACCTGTTCTCGGTATTGACCCCCGGCGTGCCGTCGTCGGCATATTATCAGCAGGCGGTCAGCCTGACGCTCGGCGGCCTGCTCGAACTGCACGTGACGCAGGGCGGCAGCGTGACCGGCGCGGCGGGATCGAGCCTCACTGTCTCGGGCCTGTTCAACGAGGGCACCATCCGGATGCCTGGCGGCGCCATCGTCCAGCAGACGATCCTGCCGCCGCTTTACACGATCGCCGGCGCGCTCGGCATCCATGCGCTGTCCGACGCCTTCACCGTCAACGCCGATGGCAGCATCAGCGAGGGCGCCAACAGCAAGGTGGCGGGGCTCACCAACGCGCAACTGGCCGGCGCATCGTCACCGGGGGGACAGTACCATCCGATCTACGAACTCGGTGTGCTCGATTCCGGCGAAGGGATCAGGTTGGCGCCGGGCAGCGTCACCGACCTGTCGGGCGAAAGCCTGCGCAATCCCGACGCGGTCGGCCCCGGCGAGACGCAACTCGCCAGCGGCAAGATGGTCGCGGGCGGCACGCTGGCGACGCTGCCGATCTCCGCGCTCAACGGCCAGTCGTTATTCCGGCAAGCGCTGCTGTCCCCGTATCAGCTTCTGACGGCGACCGGCAGCCAGAACGGGATCACGACGACGCCGATCGACGTGGTGCAGGCCGGCCGCAGCCTGGTGATTGCGCCGGGTGCCACGCTCGACCTGTCGGGCGCCTCTGACGTCTACGACCAGCCGACCGCGACGAGGAAGCCGTTCGGCGCGGGATATGTCGCGACGCCGGTGTGGAGCGACGCCGGCACGCTGTCGGCCGGCGCCGGCGCGACGCTGACCGGCGCGATCATCCAAGCCCAGGGCGGGGCGGCGCAGGCCGAGGGCGGCACGCTCAGCTTGCTCGATCCGGTGCTGACCCAGCACGACCCCGTGACTCCGACCGCCAATCTGGTCTCGTCCGACATGATGACGGCGGCGGGCTTTTCGACGCTGGTCGCCCTCGGCAGCGTCAGCAATGCGGGCGATGTGACCGTCACGCTCGACCGCGGCTTCTTCCTCGAAAATCGGCCCGTGGTGGCCACGGGCTCGACCATCTCCCCGGAACTGAGCACGCCGACGATCAGATCGGGCGGCGGCACGCTCACCATCGACGCCCCCTATGTGGCGCTGGACAGTCCGTTCGAGACGATATCGAACCCGGCACTGGGAACGCCCGGAAGCGGCCGCGTCGTGTTCAACGCGGAGGCGATCGATGTGATCGGCACCGTGCTGATCGACCGCTCGGTCGCGAGCGCCAGCTTCAACGCGAGCGGCGACATCCGTCTCACCGGCGTGGTGCCGTCGCTGCAGACTTACTACCCCACGGCCACGCAGGTCCCGACTCTGACCGGCAGGATCGCCGCCAACGGCGATCTCACCTTCAACGCAGGTCAGATTTATCCGACGACCGGCAGTAGCTTCGTGATCACCAGCACAGGCACGTCCTCACCGATGTCCTCGAACGGCGGCACGATCAGCTTCGGGCGGACCGGAACGAGCGTTCCGGCCGCGCCCTATTCGGCCGGCGGCAATCTCACGGTTCAAGCGGCCAGCATCGTCCAGGGCGGTGTCATCCGGGTGCCGCTCGGCACGCTGACGCTCGGCAGCAGCAGCGCGACGGCTTACGCGCCTGCGACGCAGAGCCTGACGCTGGCGGCTGGCGGCATTACCTCGGTCTCGGCCAACGGCCTCGTAATTCCCTACGGCACCACGACCGACCAGACGGAATGGTACTTCTCCCCAACCAGTACGGATGCGCTGGCGGCGCCGCCGCAGAAGCTGCTCGGACTTTCCGGCAACGACATCACCATCCAGGCCGGCGCGACCGTCGACCTCACCGGCGGCGGCGACGTCTACGCCTACGAGTTCGTGCCCGGTACTGGCGGCTCGCGCGATGTCCTCGCCCGCACCAATCCCGACCCCTACACCAGCCGGACCGGCACTCAATATCCGGACGGCCGCCAGG
Organism: Ancalomicrobiaceae bacterium; assembly: GCA_031291595.1. GTDB lineage: Bacteria > Pseudomonadota > Alphaproteobacteria > Rhizobiales > Ancalomicrobiaceae > CAIYYN01. The sequence goes on from JARLIU010000028.1 coordinate 26,626, forward strand.
TCTATGCGATCGTGCCCGGCCTCTCCGACAACCCGGTTGCGGCCTACGATCCGATCTATTCGGCGGGCTACGGCAATCTTGCCTCCGTCGGCGGGGCGGGCACACGCGTCTGGCTCGACGGCGGCAACGGCCTGAAGGCCGGCTGGTACACGCTGCTGCCCGCCCAATACGCCATGTTGCCGGGCGGCATGCGTGTCGTGGAGCAGTCGGGCACATCCAATCTGGTCGCCGGCACCCACGCCATGCTGCCGGATGGCACGATCTACACGACGGGCACCTATGGCGACGCTTTGTCGGGCGCATCGCAATCGCAGGTGCGCCTGTTCTCTGTACAGTCACAGGCGGTGATCAAATCCGAGTCGATGATCGCGCTGACCACCGGCAACAGCTATTTCACCAATCTCGCCAACCACGGCGGTTCGATCGTGTCGCAGCTTCCGGCTGACGCCGGACGGCTGGTCGTGAACGCCGGCAACGCGCTGCAAGTCGATGCCGCGGTTTCGACCGCGGCCGGCACTGGCGGGCGCGGTGCCCCGATCGACATCGTCGCGGCCAACATCGACGTCCTCGCAACGCTCGCCGGCGCGCCGGCGGACGGCGCGTTGCACATCACCGCCGCCAGCCTGACCAATCTCGATGCCGACAGCCTCCTCATCGGCGGCACGCGCGCCGACAACCCGGACGGCACCACGACTCTCCTGGTTGCGACGCAAAGCCTGCTCGTCGCCAACGATGCGGCAAGCCCGCTGTCGGCCGGCGAGGTGCTGCTCGCCGCGACCGGCACTCTGACGCTCGCCGACGGCGCCAACGTGACGGCGACCGGCACGCTGTCCGACCGCCGCAGCGCGGCCTATCTGATCGGCTCGGACTCGGTCGCCGGCACCGGTGCGCTGGTGCGCGTTGCCAACGGCCCGCAGCGCCTCATCGCCCGCAGCAATGCCGCGATCACGGCGCGCCTCACGGTCGGCGCCGCGACGCTCGCTGGCACAGCCGTCATGTTCGATTCGAGCGGCGCCGACACGATCGCGTCAGGCCTCGTGCTGCGCAACGTGAAATACGTCGCGCTCGGTGCGCCGCGCATCGGCTTCGGCGCCGACCCTTCGACCTACAATGGCCTCGTCGTCACCGACGCGCTGGTCGCGGCGCTGACCGGGAGCGGCGCCGCGCTGACGCTGCGCTCGCAATCCTCGATCGACTTCGCCGGCGGCACCTATCAGTTCGCCGACATCGGTTTCGACGCCGCGGCGCTATCGGGCCTCGACGGCGGCAACGTCACCATCGCCGGCAACACCGTCAGCATCGGCAATGTCGGCGCCGCCGGCACGGCCTGCACCATCTGCGCGGCCGGCACCGGCTCGCTCGCCATCAACGCCAGGGAGATCGTCTTCACCGGCGGCGCCATGGCGACGACGGCCTCAAAACTCACCACCAGCGTGCCGGTCAAGCTCGCCGCAGACGTCACCGTGATGCTGCCGGCCGGCACGGTGATCAACACCGGCACGAGGTCCGATGGCTCCACCATCACCGTAACGCTTAATGCGCCGGCGGCGATCGTCGTCCCGGCCGGAACGGCGCTGACTGCGGCGAGCGGCACCGGCTTGGTGCTGCCCGCCGGCGCCGATGACACCGTCACGAGCGGCAGCACCGTGACGTTCGCCGGGCTGCAGATGACGGTCGCCGCCGGCAGCTACTACTTCCCGAACGGGTTCTCGACCTCGGGAGGTGCGCCGGGCGAAAAGACGTCCTATACGATCGCGAACGCGGCGTCGGTGGCCTTGCCGGTCGGAACCCAGACCGTGCTGGCCGCCGACGCGACGGCGGCGGCGACGAGCTTCTTCCGCGGCGGCGTGACGCTGGCGGCGTCGGACGGCATCTATGCCCAAGGCGCCGGCAGCGTGCTCGATGTCGGCGCCGCACCGCTGACGATCCACACGCCCTATCTCGGCGACCGCGCCGTCGCGTTCGCGACCGGGGCGACGGCCGTGATCCCCGACCTGACGCTGGCCTCCGGCAGCACCGTCGCGATCGACACCGGCGGTGTGGCGACGCTTGCGGCCATCGCCGGCATTCCCGGCAGCCGCATCAGCATCAGCGGCCAGTCGGTGTCGATCTCCGGCACCGACGTCCGCGCCACCGCCGGCCGGCTGGTGATCAATTCCGCCACCGGGATCGCGCTTTTGAACGGCGCCATCATCGAGGCGCCGGGCTACACCGCGCGCTTCGGCGACAGCGCCGATCCGACCACTGCGGATGCCGCCGGCGGCGCCGTCACGCTCGCAGCCAGGGCGGGCGCCATCAGCCTCGGCAATGCGACGCTGTCGGTCGGCGGCGGCACCGGCAATGCCGGCACGCTGACGCTGTCGGTACCCCTCGGCGCCATCGACTTCGGCACGGCGACGCTCGACGGCACCGGCGGACCGAATGGGGCGGGCGGCACCTTCGCCCTCGACACCACCGGTTCGGTCGACCTGGTCGCGCTCAACACCCGCGTCGGCGCCTTCGGCTTCACCGGCGGCTTCAACGTCCACACCAATGTAGGCAATCTGGTGCTGGCGGCGGGTGAGACGCTGCGCTCCGGCTCGGTCAACCTCACCGCCGACGGCGGCCTCATCGACATCGCCGGCAGCATCGATACCTCCGGCATCAACGGCGGCGACGTCACGCTCTACGGCCGCGCCGGCGTCACGCTCGACAGCGGCGCCCGCATCCTCGCCGATGCCACCGGCTATGCCGCCGACGACACCCGCCAGGCCAAGGCCGGTACCGTCACGCTCGGCACCGACTTCGTCACCTCGAGCGTCAATGGCGACGGCTCGGTCACCGGCACCAGCGGAGCGATCACGGTTCTCCGCGGCGCCGTCATCGACGTCGCGGCGAAACGGCCGGGCGACCGGCTGGTGCCGTACACTCTGAACGGCACAAAGTACTATCATTACGTCGCGGGCGATGAGGGCGGCACGCTGACGCTGCGCGCCCCGGTGACCGGGACGGGGGCCAACCGCACCGTCGCCGTCACGGTCGATGACGCCTCCAGCATTCTCGGCGCCAGCGCCGTCAATCTCGTCGGCTTCAAGCGCTGGGATCTCGGCGCCGTCGCCGACAGCACGCTCTACACCGGCGTCACGCGCGTCGGCTCGACCGTCACGCTCGACGTGAGAGACCGGCTCGACACCGCCAACACCGACGGCACGCTCACCACGGTTGCCGGCATCAACTTCCTCGGCGACAAGGGCGACTCCACCGCGCCGACGCTGATCGACTTCGTCCAGGGTTTTGC